>DATMTK010000171.1:0-10547 GCA_035564755.1 Devosia sp.
TCGGCGAGCTGGCGCAGGATGTTGCGCTTGGCGCCGTAGTCGACCGCGACGATGTGGAACTGCGGATTGTCGAGCGTGCCGTAGCCCTTGTCCCACTGCCACGGCGTCTGGTCCCATTTGTAGGTCTGGGCGGTGGTGACTTCCCTGGCGAGGTCGAGCCCTTCGAGACCGGGGAAGGCCTTGAGCTCGGCCATGATCGAGGCCTCGTCGAACTGCCCGTCCGGGGCGTGCGCGACAATGCCGTTGGGCATGCCGTTCTCGCGGATGCGGGCGGTCAGCGCCCGCGTGTCGATGCCCGTGATGCCGACGATGTTGCGTTTCCTGAGCCAGGCGTCGAGCCGTTCCGCCGCCCGGTAGTTGGCGGGGTTGGTGATGTCGGCCTTGAGCACGACGCCGCGGACGCCCGACAGCGCCGCCATGTTCACCGTCTCGATGTCCTCGTCGTTGGTGCCGACATTGCCGATGTGCGGGAAGGTGAAGGTCACGATCTGCCCGGCATAGGAGGGATCGGTGAGGATCTCCTGGTAGCCGGTCATGGCCGTATTGAAGCAGACCTCGCCCGCCGCGTGACCCACCGCACCGATGCCGCGACCCATGAGGCGCGTTCCGTCCTGAAGGATCAGAAGGGCGGTCGCAGGTGTGGGCTGCCAGCCGGACATGGCGGGTCTCCTGGGGTTGGCGGTGCGGGTTAGAGGCTTCCCATAGAAGGGCGGCCGCGCCGGCGCAAGTGGCGGCGCCCGCGGTGCTCGCTATATATGGACGCAAATCATTGGATTTGAAGGGGAGACGCGCCATGCGCGAGGCAATCAGCGAAGGCTACAAGACGGCGATGAAGGCCCGCGACCAGCGGCGCACGGCGACTCTGCGGGCCATCAACGCCGCCATCAAGGACAAGGACATCGCGGCCCGCGGCGAGGGCAAGGGGCCGCTCGGCGACCAGGAGATTCTCGTGCTGCTGCAAAAGATGGTGAAGCAGCGCGAGGAGAGCTTCGCGATCTATGCCAATGCCGGCCGTAACGACCTTGCGACGGTCGAGAAGGAAGAGATCGACATCCTCAACGAGTTCCTGCCCAAGGCGCTCAGCGACGCCGAGGTGGACGATGCCATCAAGGCGGCCATCGCCAAGACCGGAGCGCAGGGCGGCAAGGACATGGGCAAGGTGATCGCCTCCCTCAAGGCCGACTATCCGGGCCGCATCGATTTCGGCAAGGCGAGCGGCAAGGTGAAGGCGGCGCTCGGGTGACCGGTGCTGCCCCTGGCCGGATGCGTAAAAATGCGACGATCGATTCGCTAAAGCAGAAACCCTGATCCCAAAACGGACAAAGCCCTGACACGCGTGTCAGCGGCCCATCAGGTTGGTTCGGTTAGGTTCCGCGCTCTTCTGATTTGCGGAGTATCCAAATGACCAATCGATTCGCGGCGGCGATCGCAATCTGTAGTCTCGTTCTAATGTCGGCGCCGGCAGTCATGGCTGGCCCCAACGCCCACGCCAATGCGCACGCCCAGGGCAATGGATCGAACGGCGGCGGCAACGGCAATGGCAATGGCAATGGCAATGGCAATGGCAATGGCAATGGCAATGGGGGCGGTGGGGACAATGGCGGCCTCGGTGGCAGCGGCTCCCCGCACTCGGTCGTCCGGCAATATGTCCTGGCCAACCCCGGCCTCAAGCAGGGGCAGGTGGCGAGCAGCCTCAAATCGTGGAATTCGCTCAACGCCAACCCCAAGGCGTTCCTCAACAACCTCGATAATCCGAACTCGCTGCTCGGCAAGGAAGCCGCCTATATCTGCGCCAGCAGCACGGCCCAGTCGGACCTGACCAAGTTCAACGACCTCGTTCCGACCGGAACGCCGCCGACATCTGACGAGGTCAAGGCCGCGCAGGACTTCCTCAAGGCCGAGGCCACGCTCGGTGCCGATATTCCGCAGACGGTGGTCGATCACCCGGACCAGTACCCTGGCGAAGTCGACGCCGCCAAACTGCTGCTCGCCAATCTGAAGCTCGCCACCCCCCTGACGGACGAAACGGCGCAGGCGACGATCGACGCGGCCGATGCGTGGACGGCTTACCAGAAGGCCGACGCAAGCGCGGCCGGTGCCTTCGCGACGGCGAGCGTCAGCTACAAGGGGTCGACCGACCTCACCGAGTTGCGCAAGACGGTCGATGCGATCATCGCCCAGAAGGGGCTCGACACGACGAAGCTGTGCGCGACGTCGACGGCCTCGGCTCAATAGGTCTGCAAGCGCTCAGCGTTCGGCGTCACGGGCACGCCGAACGCTCGCGACAGTCGCAGGTCTAGGGCTGTGCCTCGTGCTCTTCGTGCGCCGCTTCCCAAACTTCGCGAGCGGCATCCAAATTCATGGCGGCGATGCCCAGGCCGACGATCACGTCAGGCCAGATCGATCGCCACAGATAGGCGGTGAGCAGCCCGGCGGCGATGATGGCCATGTTGGCGATCGCGTCGTTGCGTGCAGACAGGAACGCGGCCTTCGTGAGGCTGCCGCCATGGGACCGAAAACGCGCCAGCAGCACGGCGCACCCGGTGTTGATCACGAGCGCGCCAAGCCCGGTCACGGACAGCGCAAATGGCTCCGGCGGAACCGGATCGGCGAGCTTTCCCCAGAGCGACCACAGGAAGGCCAGCGCCGGAACGAGCAGGATCGCGGCCATTGCCATGCCGATGCGCGCCCGCGTCTTGCCGGACCAGGCGAGGGCAAAGAAGATCAGCAAATTGACCGACGTATCCTCGAGAAAGTCCACGCTGTCGGCAAACAGCGACACGGACCGAATGTTCAATGCGACCGCGAACTCGATGCCGAAGTAGCCGAGGTTCAGCAGCGCGACGACAAGAACAGCGGTGCGGAGGCTGATGGTCACGTGGTGCTCCGGTTCCGTTCGCGAGCCCAGGAGACGGCGGAGATCGCGGTCGCGCCGGCGGCGCTGGCGACGCCCACCCAGGGCAGGATGCCGTAGCCGAAGCCGCGGTCGATCAGCACGCCGCCGAGCCAGGCGCCGAGCGCGATGGCAACGTTGAACGAGGATGGGATCAGGCTCGAGGCGAGAAGCGGGGCGTCGCGGGTATTGATGAGGATGCGGGTCTGCGCCGGCGCCCCGAAGGCGAAGGCCAGCGAGCCCCAGAGCAGGACGAGGACGCCCATGATCCACGGGTTGGCGTCGAACGGCAGCATCAGCGCATAGACGACGATCTGGGCAAAGAGGATGCCGGTCAGCGAGGCCATCAGCTTCCAGTCGGCGAGGCGGCCGCCGACGAGCACGCCGATGGTCGAGCCGACGCCGAAGAGCAGCAGCAGCCACGGCACGAAATCGAGCCCGATGCCCGACACCGTGGTCAGCAGCGGCGAGATATAGGTGAAGAGCGCGAACTGGCCGATGGTCTGGACGACGATCACGGCGATCGAGGTCAGTACCGGCTCGCGCCACAGCGCCTTCACCTCCGCCAGCAGGCTGCCGGACTGCGCCGGCTCGGGCCGGAGGAAGGGCACGAGCAGCAGGATCAGCAGGAAGGCGACGATGCCAAGACCGCTGACCGCCCAGAAGGTCATGCGCCAGCCGAAGGCCGTGCCGATGGCGGTGCCGAAGGGCACGCCGACGATGTTGGCGACGGTCAGGCCGGCAAGGATCAGCGCGACGGCGAAGCCGCGGCGGGATGGCTCGACGATCGTCGTGGCGACCACCATGGCGCTGCCGAAATAGGCGCCGTGGATCAGCGAGATCACCATGCGCGCGACCAGCAGCGAGGGATAGTTCGGCGCGACGGCGCAGACGGCGTAGCCGACGATGAAGATGCCGACATAGATCAGGAGCAGGAGCTTTTTGGGATAGCGGCCGGTGAAGGTCGCGAGCAGCGGTCCGCCGATGGCGACGCCGAGCGCATAAAGGCTCACCAGCAGGCCGGCCGTGGGGATCGAGATGCCGAGGTCCGAGGACACCGCCGGCAGGATGCCGGCGATTACGAACTCCGAGGTGCCGATGGCGAAGGCAGCGGCGAACAGGGCAAGCAGGGCGAGCGACATCAGGCGAACTGGGTTGTTTCGGAGGTTTGCGGCAGGCGCAGCGACACGATCCCCACGATACCGGCGATGGCGCTGCAGATGACGCCGCAGGCGGGCAGCAGCGCATAGTCCAGGCCGGCATCGAGCAGGCTGGCGCCGAGGAAGGCCCCGGCGGCGATGCCGACATTGTAGGCGGTTGAGACCAGCGTCGAGGCAAGGCGCGGGGCGGCGCGGGCGCCATTGAGGACGCGCATCTGCATCGGCGTCGACAGGCCGAAGCCGAAGAGCGAGCCGAGGAACAGCATCGGGGCAACGAGGATCGGGCTGCGCACGGCAAACAGCAGGAGGGCGAAGCTCACGATCTGCCCGACGATGATGATCATGATGGCGGGACCGGTGCGCCAGTCGGCCAGGCGGCCGCCGAGCCAGATGCCCGTCACCGCGCCGGCGCCGCCGATCAGCAGGTAGAACGGGACTCCATTGACCGGGTCGAGGCCGGTGACGTTGACGAGGATCGCCACCTGGAAGGTGCCGAAGGCGAGCTGGCCGACCATGATGATGGCGATGGCGAGGTAGGACAGCCACACCTCCTGATGCCGAAGTTGGCGGGCCTGCACGGCGAGCGGGGCGTCGGCCTCTTCCTCACCGCTGGATTTACCGGGCAGGGTGAAGGCGACGGCCACCACCGAGAGCACGGCCATCACGGCGATGCACACGAACGCCACGCGCCAGCCATAGGCATTGCCGATCGCGGTGCCGGCGGGCAGGCCGAGGATGTTGGCGACGGTGATGCCGCCGACGAACAGCGACAGGGCGGCGCCGCGCCGCTCGGGCGGCACGCTCTGCGCCACGGCGATGGCGGCGACCCCGAAGAACACACCATGGCCGCAGGCGGAGACGAGACGCGCGGCAAGCAGCAGCTCGTAGCTCGGCGCAAAGGCGCAAAGGAGCTGGCCGAGCGCGAAGATCAGCATGACGCCGATGATCGCGGGTTTGAGCGGAATGCGGGTGGTGAGGAGGCCCAGGATCGGGCCGCCGACAGCAACGCCCGCGGCATAGCCGGTCACCAGGAGGCCGGCGGTGGGCACGCTGACGCCGAGGTCATGCGCGACCGGCAGCAGGATGCCGGAGATGATGAACTCGGTTGAGCCAATGCAGAAGGCAGCGAGCGCCAGCGCGAAGATAGCAAGCGGCATGAAAACGACCCGGGAAGGGGCCGCGACATGATCATTCGGGCCCGGAAAGGGCAACCCCCATCATGTGCGGTCGAGCCGCCACGACCAGAAGGTCATGCCGGCCGCGAGGAGGCCGCCGGCGATGCCGACGACCGGCAGCGACGGGTAGCCGAGGCCGATGGTCAGCAGGATCGCGCCGATCACCGCGCCGAGCGTGTAGCCGAGGTTGAAGGCGGTGGCGGTGAAGGTCGCGGCGACGGTGCCTGAGCCTTCGGAATAATGGACGATGCGGGTCTGCGGCGGCACGCTGAAGGTCCAGACGGCGATGCCGAGCACGACCATCAGCACGAACATGGCGATCGGCGAATGCATGCCGAGAAGGATGGCGGCCGACACCGCGGCGTAGGCGAGGGCGGCGCCGATGGTGGAGGGCACCAGCTTCCAGTCGGCGAGACGGCCGCCCAGCACGATGCCGGCGACGGCGCCCGCGCCATAGGCGAAGAGGAAAGGCGGCGTGCTGTCCTCGGGCACGCCGGTCATGTTGATCAGGAACGGCACCTGGTAAGTGTTGAAAGCAAGCGTGCCGGTCATCAGGACGAACAGGGCAGCGTAGCTGAGCGCGATCTGGTGGCGGAACAGCACCTTGATCTGCGATCGCCACGGCACGGCCGCGGCCTTGTCCTCCTGGATCTTCGGCAGGGTCAGGGCGATGGCCACGAAAGCGATGGCGGCGAGGATGGCCACGCCCCAGAAGCTCGCGCGCCAGCCCAGCCAGTGGCCGATGGCGGCGCCGAAGGGCACGCCGAGGACGTTGGCGATCGGCACCCCGGCGAGAACGACCGAGATGGCGGCGCCGCGCCGCTCGAACGGCACGACGGTCGCAGCGGCGATCGTGGTATTGCCGAAGAACAGGCCGTGGGTCAGTGCCACGAGCACGCGCGCCGCCAGGAGCACTGCGTAGTTCGGCGCGATGGCGCAGAACACGTGACCGATGGCGTACAGACCCACCATCCACAGGATCATCGGGCGGCGCGGCACGTGCGCCGTCGCCAGCGCCAGGATCGGTCCGCCGATGGCGACGCCGATGGCGTAGCCGCTGACCAGCAGGCCCGCGGCCGGGATGCTGACCGAGAGGTCCGTCGCGATGGTCGGCAGCAGGCCGGCGATGATGAACTCAGCAGTACCGATCGCGAAGGCGGCGAGCGCCAGCGCGTAGAGGGCGAGGGGCATGACGCCGACTCCGGGGGAATTTTGCGCATATTTCCTGCAAAACACGGGCTGCAAAAGCCCTATGTGTGATGCATATTTCGTTTCCGTCGCAGCGCTGAAGGAGCGTCACATGGCCGGCACCAATCTGCAGAAACGCTGGGGTTTGATCCTCGGTTTGCGCGGCCTCATCATGCTGCTCGCGGGGCTTTACGCGGTGATCTGGCCGGGCACCGCGCTCCTCGTTCTGGTGATGGTGGGCGCCGCGGTGCTGCTCGTCGACGGCCTGCTCGGCCTGTGGGCGCTCACCTTCGGCGGCGCCAAGACCGGCAATTTCTGGTTCGACGTGATCCGCAACATCCTCGCCGTAATCGTTGGCGTGCTTGTGCTTTTGTCGCCGGTGCTGTCGGCCCTGCTGACGGTCTGGTTCTTCGTCTATCTCGTTGCGATCCAGGCGATCGTCGTGGGCGTGATGGAAATCATGTTCGGGATCCGCGAGCGCAAAGCCTACGCCCATATCTGGCCGATCCTGCTCTCGGGCATCCTCTATGTGCTGTTCGGCATCGTGCTGGCGTTCGAGCCGCTGATGGGCGCGATTTTCTTCACGATTTTCGCCGGCGTGATGATGATTCTGTTCTCGATCGGCCTGTTCACGCTGGCCTGGCGCATCTACGGCGGCAAGGGCGCGCCGGCGTAATAGCCACGAGATTCGCCATTCGGACGGCAACCATGGCGAGGGGCGCTGGTTGCTTCTGCCATAGTGAGGCCGGGGAATCGGGCGACTACGCCAGGGTTACGAACAACAGAAAGCGGGTGGCCGGGTGCGCATCGACAACATCCTTCCCGTTATTGCCACGCGGCTCGCGACCATATCGCGTGATGCGCAATTCGTGGATGCGGCCCGCCTCTTCGGCGCCGGCGCCTATCGGATGCTGGTGGTGTGCGGACCTGCCGGTGAGGCCGTCGGAATCGTTACGCGCACGGACGCTATGCGACATGTGGGACGGCATCCCGATCCACTGACTGCGACTGTCGCGGAGGTGATGATCCCGAGCTTCACCTGCGCCCGGCTGTCCGACGACCTGCTGGCGACCTGGCATGTCATGGCTGCCGCCAGACTAAATCACGTTCCCGTTCTCAGCGAGGCAGGCAAGCCATTGGGTACCCTGACCGCCGACGATGCCCTCAAGGCATTGCTCGATGCCGAAGACTACGAGGAGCGGCTGCTGCGCGACTACATCGCCGGCCTCGGCTATCGCTGAAGCGGTCTAGTTCGAGGTCACCACGCCGGTCTGCGGGCTTTCACCGGCGGCCTTTTCGAGCACCGCGTTGAACGCGGCGCCGAGCACGAGGATCTGTGCGGAGTTGTACATCCACAGGAGCAGCACCACGGCGGCCGACACCGAGCCGAACGTAGCGCTATAGTTGCCCCAGTTCTGCACATAGATCGAGAACACCGCTCCGGCGACGATCCACAGGACCGAGGCCAGCATGGCGCCCGGCCAGATGAAGCGCAGCTTGTGCGGGTGGCGGTCGGGGCCGAAGCGATAGAGCACGCCCATCACGATGGCGGAGATCACCAGCAGGATCGGCCAGCGCAGCACCAGCACCAGCCACTCGACGCCAGTGGGGAAAGGCAGCAGCGCCGGCAGGCCTGCGACTGTGATCAGGGCAATCACTACGAAGATCGAGGCGCCGATGGTCAGGCCGACGGCGATCAGCACTTCCTTGACGAAGCCGCGGCGTTCGGGCGCGCCGCGCACGCGCGACATCGCAAAGAGCAGCGCCTCGACGCCGCGCGAGCCGGACCACAAAGCGAGCGGGATCGAGATGGCCAGGCCGACGCCGAGCGTCATCCTGGGCGCACTGTCGAGCATCCTGAGTTGTTCGTCGAGAATGCTCAGGGCCATCGGCGGCAGGAAGTAGCTGAGGCTGTTGACGGTCTTGGCGACCAACGGGCCGTTGGCGACGATGCCGTAGATCAGGGCGACCGTGGCGATGGCCGGAAAGAAGGACAGGAAGCCGAAGAATGCGGTTGCGGCGCAGCGAGGCGAGGTATCGGGATCGAGGAAAACCTTGAAGGTATCGAGTCCGATCTTCTTGATGCGGCCAAAAGCTGAGATGGAAGAATGCGTTGCAGCGACGGTCACGACTGGTCTCCGGGTCTGCCGGTCAACGAGACCGACGCAAAGGCGGTTGCAGGCCCTCGTCGCGTGTGAATAGCGGGGAAGGGCGGTGACTCGGGGCTGGTCAGCGCTTACTTAGGGCCATGGTCCGCTTTTCCGATGCCTTCCTCGAAGAGATCCGGCAGCGCCTGCCGATCCATGAGGTCGTGGGCGAGCATGTCATCTGGGACAAGCGCAAGAGCCAGCCGGGCCGCGGCGACTTCTGGGCCTGCTGCCCGTTCCACGGAGAGAAGACCCCAAGCTTTCATGCCGACGACCGCAAAGGCATCTATCACTGCTTCGGCTGCGGCAAGACGGGTGACCATTTCCGCTTTTTGACCGAAAGTGCTGGAATGAGCTTTCCCGAGGCCGTCGAAAAGCTCGCCGGCATGGCGGGCGTGCCGATGCCGGCGCGCGACGAGCGCGAAGAGGCGCGGGAGGAAGTCCGCCGCAACCTCTATGACGTGATGGAGGTCGCCGCGAAATATTTCGAGGCGGCACTGGTGCATAATATCGGGGCGCGGGCGCGCGGATATCTGTTCGAGCGTGCGGTGAGCCCGCAGGCGCAGACGCGCTTTCGCATCGGTTTTGCGCCCGACAGCCGCAACGGGCTCAAGGAGCATTTGGCGGCCAACGGCGTGTCCGCGCAGGAAATGATCGATACTGGGCTCGTCATCCATGGCGACGACATCGCGGTGCCGTACGACCGGTTCCGCAACCGCGTGATGTTCCCGATCACCGACTTCCGCGGACGGATTGTCGCCTTCGGCGGGCGGGCGCTCTCGGCGGACGTGCCGGCGAAGTATCTCAACTCGCCGGAAACGCCGATCTTTTCCAAACGCCTGGTGCTCTACAACGGTATGGACGCCCGCAAGGCGGCGCGAGAGGGCAAGCCGGTGATCGTGGTCGAAGGCTATCTCGACGTGGTCTCGTCGGTGATGGCGGGGTTCGACGGCACGGTCGCGCCAATGGGCACGGCGATGACCGAGGATCACCTGCAGATGCTGTGGCGGATGACCGACGCGCCGATCCTCTGCTTCGACGGCGATGCGGCGGGCCTCAGGGCCGCCGAGCGGGCGGCGGGGCTGGTGCTGCCGCTGCTGCAGCCGGGCAAGACGGTACGGATCGCGACGCTGCCGGAAGGGCTCGATCCGGACGACCTGATCAAGCAGCAGGGTCGTAACGCCTTTGCCGACGTGCTCGACCGGGCGCGGTCGCTCAATGACGTGGTGTGGAGCCTGGAGACCGGCGGCATGGTGCCGGAGACGCCGGAAGCCCGCGCGGCGCTCGAGGCGCGGCTGCGCGAGCGCGTCAACGGCATCGCCGACCAGTCCGTCCGGCGGCACTACATGCAGGCTTTCGACGAAAAACTTGCGGCATTCTTCCAGCCAGCGCGGCCGGCGGGCCGGTTCGACGGCCGGCCCGGCGATCGCCGCAACGGGGCGCGGCGCGGCGGCTACGGGCAGCCGCGGCCGCAAGGCAGTCCGCGGCTCGTGGTCTCCGACACATTGCGGAATTCGCGGCTGCTGAAGCCGGCGCGGACGGAGGCGACGCCGCGGGAAGCGGTGATCCTGATGAGCCTCGTCAACCATCCATCGCTGGCCGAAAGCCGCCTAGAACCGCTGGCCGGGCTCGAATTCGGCTCGCCGGCGGCCCGCAAGCTGTTTTCGGCGCTGCTCGATCTGATCATGGCCGATCACGATATTTCCGGGGCCGATCTGCGGGCGGGGCTGGGCGCACGTGGCTTTGGACCGGATATCGAGCGGATGGAGGCGCTTTTGCGCGGACAAGGCGTCTGGCAGGTGCTGGCCGATGCCGCCAGCCTCGACGCTGAAACCGGGCTCAAACACGCGCTGGCCTTGCATTACAAGTCGGTTGAGCTAAATAAGGCCTTGAAAGCAGCGGAAAACGCCCTCGACGTCGATTGGACCGAGGACTCCTTCAGGGTGCTGCAGGACATCAAGAATCAGATCACCACCGTCGACGG
>DATMTK010000172.1:0-3868 GCA_035564755.1 Devosia sp.
GGCCTTCGACGAGCTCGCGCGCCGCTGGATGCCGATCCTCGACGAGTTCGACCGGCAGGGCGTGGATTTGGCATACGAGATCCACCCTTCGGAAGACCTGCATGACGGCGTGACGTACGAGATGTTCCTCGAGCGGGTGAAAAACCATCCGCGGGCGAACCTGCTCTACGATCCGAGCCACTTCATCCTGCAGCAGCTCGATTATCTCGACTACATCGACATCTACCACGACCGAATTCGCATGTTCCATGTGAAGGATGCCGAGTTCAACCCAACCGGCCGGCAGGGCGTCTATGGTGGCTACCAGAGCTGGGTGAACCGCGCCGGCCGGTTCCGTTCGCTCGGGGACGGGCAGGTCGATTTCGGCGCCATCTTTTCCAAGCTCAGCCAATACGGGTTCGACGGCTGGGCCGTGCTCGAGTGGGAATGCGCCATCAAGTCGGCAGAGCAGGGGGCGGCCGAGGGCGCGCCGTTCATCGCGGCGCACCTCATCAACGTCACCGAGAAGGCGTTCGACGATTTTGCGGCGTCGGGAACGGACCTTGCGGCCAACCGCAAGATTCTCGGGCTCGATCGGTAGGGAGAAGAAAATGGCGGAGAACGGAGCGCGGCGGATTCGTCTCGGCATGGTGGGCGGCGGCACGGGAGCCTTTATCGGCTACGTGCACCGCATCGCCTCGAGGCTCGACGGCGACTACGAGCTGGTGGCCGGAGCCCTGAGCTCGCGGCCGGAGGTGGCGCGGGAAAGCGGCAAGAATATCGGGCTCGCGCCCGACCGCATCTACACCTCCTACGAGGAGATGGCGAAGAAGGAAGCGGCGCGTCCGGACGGCATCGAAGCGGTATCGATCGTGACGCCGAATAACGTGCATTTCGGTCCCGCAAAGGCATTTCTTGAAGCGGGAATTCACGTCATCTGCGACAAGCCGCTGACCTCGACTTTGGCCGATGCGCGGGCGCTGGCGGCCATAAAACCCCAGGGTGGCGCAAGGTTTCTGCTCACCCACAACTACACCGGCTACCCGCTGGTGCGGCAGGCGCGCGAGCTCGTCAAATCCGGCGCGCTTGGCAAAATCCGCGTCGTGCAAGCCGAATACCCGCAAGACTGGCTCAGCGAGCCGGCGGATCCGAACAACAAGCAGGCGGCCTGGCGGACCGATCCGAAGCGCTCCGGCGCCGGCGGGGCTATCGGCGACATCGGCACGCATGCCTACAATTTGCTGCGCTTCGTGACCGGCCTCAAGACGGACTCCGTGAGCGCCGACCTGCAGAGTTTCGTCAAGGGCCGCAAGGTCGATGACAACGTCCACATCCTGCTGCGCTTTACGGGCGGCGCGCGCGGCATGCTGTGGGCGAGCCAGGTCGCGCCGGGCAACGAGAACGGGCTGCAGCTTCGCGTCTATGGCGAGAAGGCCGGCCTGAGCTGGCGGCAGGACAACCCGAACTACATGTGGTTCAGCGAGCTGGGCAAACCGGCACAACTCCTGACGCGTGGCGGCGCCATCAGCCAGCCGCCGGCGGCCTCCATGAACGTCCGCATTCCGAGCGGCCACCCAGAGGGCTATTTGGAGGCTTTCGCGACGCTTTACAGCCAGTTCGCCGCCGTGATCCGCGGACAGGGCAAGGAGTTTGCGCCTCTGCTGCCGACCCTCGCCGACGGTGTCGAAGGCATGCAGTTCATCGCCGCTTCAATCGCCTCGAGCAAAGCCGACGGCAAATGGACCAAGCTCAGCGACGTCTGACCTAGCCGCTGAGCTTTCCGCTCAGCTCATCCAGCCGTTGGATGAGCGCCTGCATCTCGGCCTTGAGCGACCGCCGCTCACCGGCTGAGAGCGGTGCTTTGGCGCGTGGGCCGGAGTTCACGGCGATCTCCTCGGCCAGAGAGTCGATGTCGCGCTTGAGGCGGGTCAGTTCGGAGGCGACGGACATCGGCGGGTTCCCAGCGTTCGAGGTGTACGCCGGGTATCACTGAATCCGCTGCACCGTGAAGCCAGCTTTGGTGAGCAGGTCGATGACGCTGCCGTCGCCAACAAGGTGGCCGGCGCCGACGACAATCAGGTTCTGGCGGTTCTGAGCGAGCATCTGTTCGATCACCGGCGCCCAGCGGGCGTTGCGGTCCAGTACCATGGTCTGGGTGAAGCCCTTGTCCATCGTTGGATCGTCGGTGACCGACTTGGCGAGGGAGTCGGCGTTGCCGGACGACCACGCTCTCGCCATGTCGCTGATCTCCCTGGGCATGTTCGGCACGTCATCGACGGTGGTCATCAACCGCGTGATCTGCCGATCTTCAGGGGCGTCCGCCAGCATCTGCATCTGGCCGGCGGCCGTTTCGAAATAGCCCTTCTTTTCCTTGGGCAGTTCGGCTTGCAGCGTCTCATCGACGCCGAGATCCGCCTGATAGCCGAGCTCTTGGAGTACCGCGTTTTCCACCATGGCCTCGGCGAGCCAGGGAGCGTAGCCCCCGAGCTGCTGGCTGGTCATCCCCAGCGGGGTGATTGCCGCCATGAGCTTCGACGATTGATCAGGCGTCAGGGTCTGCAGCCAGTCCTGGTGCTGGGTGAAGCCCATCTTGAGGCTGGCGAGGATCAGGCCAAGCTGCCCCATCGGCCCGATATCGGCCTCGAAATAGACTTGGTCGGCCTGCTTGAGCACATCGTCGAACGCCGGCGTCCGCCACACGATGTCCTTGGGCAGGACGTGGATCGAACCGAACAGCCAGACTTTGCTGTCGGCATCGCTGACCTCCCACAGGGCAGGGGCCGCTTGTGCCAGGGTCGGCGCGATTGAAAGAACAAGGGCGATAAGGAGCGCGCGGCACCGCATGGGATCAGCGTCGCCAGAAACCTGGGTCGTGGCAACAGATCAACGACGACGTGGTCAACCGGCCCTTAGTGCGTCCACGGCGTCTTGCGGTCGAAACGGAAATTGTCCGGATAGCTCGAGCGCTTTGGCGTGGGGACGTGCGGCAGCTGCACCGAATACGGGATGCCGTTTTCGCGGGCATAGCTCTCGGCTTCTTCGAGCGTCTCGAAGCTCAGCCGGACCTGCGTCTGAGTGTCCGTGGTCGAGGTGTAGCCCATCAGCGGCTCGATCTCGCGCGCGGAGGCCGGCTCGTACACCAGCACCCACGTCTTGGATTTGCCCTTGCCCGATTGCATGGCGTTCGGCGCCGGGCGATAGATGCGAGCCGTCATCGTTCCTGTCGCTTTCGAGTCCATATATATCCTTGTTGCCTTTGATTCTAAAGGATGTTTGGCTCGATTCCAAGAGTCCCTCCGTCCCAATTTTCGAATTAGCCGTCCTTCACTGAACGGTCCATAGCTCTCGAGGAAGAAGTCGTCCGCCTTCTTTGCGTCGACCAGAATCTTCTTGGCGCTGACCTGACGCAGTACTCTCGCGGTCTTGGCGTACGCGAGGAGGCAGGCCCGCACGATGGCGTAGCGCTCCTGCGCCTGCTCGATCGTGGACCAGTTTGGCGTCTCTGGCGGGGGGACGCCAAACATCGGGTCCTGATCGGGATAAGAGGTGCTCCCTCGTAGAACGCTTGGGCGAGTTCCCGCTTGAGTTCCATAAGGTCGTGGGTTTTGAAGGCGTAGGCCGATCGCTGACAGGCGACCATGCCCGGGAAGGTCTTGAGCCCGAAATTACTGTCGAGAGTATCGCCCACGACCGACATCCCACGCTGTGGCTTTCCGAAGCCATGGCCACCTTCGGCCTGCTTCTCACCATCCTTGTCGGACGCGTCCACCGCGTGACTGCCGTTCCGGCATTTACGCAATGGCTCGTTCCCGCGAACCGGCAATTGAAGCCAGGACTTGAGCCAATCCCGGTGGCCCTTCGCCCTCACTGACCCCTTCTGGCGGGGTCT
>DATMTK010000173.1:0-7316 GCA_035564755.1 Devosia sp.
GTCGCCCTCGCCGATCTGCCCGACTACGTGCCCGAGGCCTTCATCGCCATCGAGGACAAGCGCTTCTATCAGCATTTCGGCATCGACGTCTGGGGCCTGGGCGCCGTGGCGGCCGCGCCCCCAGGGGCAAGAAGCAGCCGCGCGGCAAGAAGCAGCGCAAGGGCTTCAGCCTCTGGCGGCTGATCGGCCGGATCTTCTACTGGATGGCGACGCTCGCCATCGTCGGCTGCATCGCGGTCGGCGGCGTCGTCTACTACTACTGGATGCAGATGCCGGCGGTGAGCACCTGGGCCGTGCCCGAGCGTCCGGCCAACATCCGCGTCGTGGCCGCCGACGGGCAGCTCATCTCCAATCGCGGCAAGATGGGCGGCGAGGCGGTCGCCCTCAGCGACCTGCCGGCCTATGTGCCGGAAGCCTTCATCGCCATCGAGGACAAGCGCTTCTACCAGCACTTCGGCATCGATCTGTGGGGCCTCGGCGCGGTGGCGTTCGAAAGCCTCAAGGCCCATCACGTGACCCGCGGCGCCTCGACCCTCACCCAGCAGCTCGCCAAGAACCTCTTCCTCTCGCCCGACCAGACACTGGGCCGCAAGGTGCAGGAAGCGCTGCTCGCCCTCTGGCTCGAGCACAACTACACCAAGGACCAGATCCTCGATCTCTATCTCAACCGCATGTTCTTCGGGAACAACGCCACCGGCATCGAGGCGGCGGCACAGACCTATTTCGGCAAATCCGCCAAGAACTTGTCGCTGGGCGAGGCCACCATTCTCGCCGGCTCGATGCAGGCGCCCTCGCGGCTCAATCCCAAGGGAAATCCCGCCGAGGTCGAGGCCCGCCAAAAACTCGTGCTGCAGGCCATGGCGGACCAGGGCTATATCAGTCCCGCCGAGGCCAAGGCCGCAACCATCGATCCCAACCAGCAGATCCGCACCAAGGTCGCGGGCTCGGAATCCTATGTGGCGGACTGGGTGGAGCAACTCGTCCAGTCCTATATCGGCGACGTCAAGGAAGACATCGTCGTCTACACCACCATCAACTGGGACCTGCAGAAGGAAGCCGAATTCCTGATCAAGGAAGCGGTGGCCGAGCAGGGGCCGAAATATCACTTCAGCCAGGGCGCGCTGGTTGCGGTCGACACCAGCGGCGCGGTGCGGGCCGTGGTCGGCGGCGCCGACTATTCCAAGAGCCAGTACAACCGCGCCGTCACCGCCCGCCGCCAGCCGGGCTCGACCTTCAAGCCCTTCGTCTACATGACCGCCATGGAGAAGGGGTACACGCCCGATACCCTCTCGATGGACGAGCCGATCAACATCAACGGCTGGTCGCCCAACGACGCCGACAACAAGTTCATGGGGCAGATGACGCTGCGCACCGCGCTGGCCTATTCGCGCAACACCGTCGCCGCCCAGCTCGCCTGGATCGTGGGCCCGGACAAGGTGGTCGAGACGGCGCAGCGCATGGGCATTTCCTCGCCGCTCGAGGCAGTCCCCTCGATCGCCCTCGGTACCCAGGAAGTCTCGCTGCTCGAGCTCACCTCGGCCTATGTCCCCTTCGCCAACGGCGGCACGGGCGTCATCGCCAACGTCATTACCCGCATCGAAACCGCGTCGGGCAAGGTGCTCTACGAAGCCTCGCCCGCCGGCCCCGGCCAGGTGGTCTCGCCCACCGTCGTCGGCGAGATGAACGACATGCTTTCGACGGCGCTCGACATCGGTACCGGCAAGCACGCGCATCTGACCGGCTGGCAGATCGGCGGCAAGACCGGCACCAGCCAGAAGGCGCGCGACGCCCTCTTCGTCGGCTTCACCTCGCGCATGGTCTGTGGCGTGTGGCTCGGCAACGACGACGACACCGGCACGCGCCTCGCCGGCGGCAGCGTGCCGACCCAGATCTGGTCCGACTTCATGGCCAAGGCGCATGAGGGCCTGACGCCCGAAAACCTGCCCGATGCGAACTCCGCCGCGGTGCCGGCCTCGCAGCTGCAGGCGAACGATCCGCTCGCCTCGATGATGGGCAATGTCGATCCCGATACCGGCCAGCCGATGACCGACGACACGGCTGCACCGGCCGGGGGGACCGCCAGCGACGCGGCGGCGCCCGCGCCCGACACCACGCAGCAGCCCGCGCCACGCAGTGCCAAGAACATCGGCGATATCCTCAAGGGCCTGTTCGGCGGCGGTGGCTGAGCCGCGGCTGGAAAGGCCCGGCCGAACCGCCTATCTTGGCGGCATGGACAAGGACGCCGTCATCGCTGTGCTGCGCGCCCACCGGACCGAGCTCGAAAAGCTCGGCATCCGGCATGCAGGCCTGTTCGGCTCCTTGGCGCGCGGCGACGCCGGGCCCGAAAGTGACATCGATATCGCGATCGAGTTGGATGAAACACGGCATCCGACGATTTACGACTATGTCGGCATGCAACAGGCAGTTAGCGAGCTGTTTGCCAGCCCCACGGATGTCGTCGATATCGAGGCAATGCAGCCTCGCATGCGTCGACGTGTCGAGGCGGATCTGGTCGATGCCTTCTGAACGCGACACGGATCGCCTTATCGACATCCGCGACCATATCGCTCTTGCCCGTTAGTTTGTCGGAGCGTCACACGACGACTTTGTACGCGACAAGAAGTCGGTTCTCGCGGTGACACGTTGCCTCGAGATCGTCTCCGAGGCATCGCGGCATCTGGATCGAAACTGGAAGACGGCGCACGCCGAGGTTCCGTGGGCTCAGATCGCCGCGGCTGGGAACGTCTATCGGCACGATTATCCGCAGGTCCATCCTCAGCGTGTTTGGAATACCGTGCAGAACGCGCTGCCCATGCTCGCCGCCATCGTCGATGCGAGCTTCGCGTGCGGGGCATTTCGCCCGAATAGCATCGCTCAGTGAACAATGTGAACCGGCATTCTACAAATCACGTAACTAATTGCGATACCACAAGATTCTGGTCAGCAAAATAACTTATGCCCGGTCCTTCGAACGGCCTTACATTATCTCCATCTCTCCGGCGCGAGGTGCGAACGGCGCATCGCGGAGAGGGTTCGGGCAGGAGCGGCGCCGGCTGCTTCTGGGTTGAACGGAGGCGGGTCGCAGTCCCCGCACCGTTGGGCCGAAAACCGTTCGCGCGGGGCGGGGCGATAAGTCCCACCTCTATTCTCGGCGGATTACCGCCATCGGGATGAAAGTCCCGCCCCCGCCGCATTGCGAGATGCGGCAATCGCCAAACCCGGAAGGCCCCGGCCTGTCCGGCATCTCGTCTTGGCTAAAACGCCGCTCTAGTTGTCGATGCCGTAGACCATCAGCTCGCGGCCATGTGCCTTGAGCCAGTCGCGGCCACGCGCCATCGTCGGCAGCGCCGACTCCACGGTGTCCCAGAAGGCCTGCGAGTGGTTCATCTCGACGAGGTGCGCCACCTCGTGCGCCGCCACATAGTCGAGCACAAAGTGCGGCGCCAGGATCAGCCGCCAGTTGAAGTTGAGCTTGCCGGTCGATGAGCACGAGCCCCAGCGCGTCGTCTGGTTGCGCATCGAGATGGCATTCACCGTGACGTCCAGCGTTGCGGCATGCACCTTGACGCGCTTTGCGAGATCCTTGTGGGCCTCGATTTTGAGCCAGTCGGTCAGCCGGCGCGCCCGATGCTCCGGCGCGCCCGGCACCAGCAGCGCCCGTTCGCCGTCATGCTCGCCCACCTCGACCACGCCCCGGACCCGGCCGGTCGCCACGATGCGGTGGTTGACGCCACGCAGTGGCACGATGGCGCCGCGCACGAAGGCAACCGGTTTCACCGAACGCTCGAGGCGCTGGGCCAGCCATGGCGTGTGGCGGTCGAGGAAGGCCTTGGCCTCACCCCACCGGCCGAACCTTGGCACGGTCAGGAGCGGGGCCCCGCCATGTGGCAGTGACAGCCGATAACTCCTTGCTCGCGTTGAGACTTTTACCGCGACCGCAATGGTCTCTCCGTCGATCCGCACTTCGGCGGCCGGCGGCCAACGCTTTTGCAGCAGGGGGATCATGTCAAAAGGCTAGGCCGGATTTTCGAGCCCGCCAATATCCTTTGCAGTCAAAAAAGCGCCTTCCGCGGGAAGACGCCGGTTGCAGGACGGAAAATCGAGAGTCGTCAAAGATTTGGGAGCCTGGACATGGGCGGACCAGGCTCCCTTGGCATCTTCAGACCTGCTGGCCACCGCCATAATTGGGGCGATTGCCGTTCCGCTCCCGCATGAAGCGGTCGAATTCCTCGCGGTCCCGGGCCATGCGGAGGTTCCGCATGTAGTCGTGGAACTGCTGGATTTCCTCGTCGAGGCGCTTCCGCTCCTCGTCGAGACGGCGCAGTTGTTCGGCACGGTACTCGTCGAACGCGGCATTGCCGCTCGACCGGCCCCAGCCGCCATTGCCATTGCCATAGCCATGGTGACGGCTGTGGCTGTTCTGGCACCAGGCCTTGGACTTGCTCATCCAGGCCTCGGCCTTTTCGGAAGACCCCCCGAACATCTCGCCCCATAGGATATAGGCGAGCATCGCGAGGCCCAGCGGCCAGAAGAGTACGAACCCCAGAACCATCAGGGCGATGGTCAAGGGGCCCCATTGCGGTTTGATAAACGTGGCGTTCATTGGTGTAGTCTCCCAGTCACGAACCACACGGATGTGGACCTTGAGCGGGACCGGTCAAGCAAAGCGCGGTCCGATTTTTCCCCTTGAAAGGGCCGAAAACGATTCCCATAGCGCCGCCAAAATCGGATGAGAGCGCCGGAAAAGAAATGAGTTTGAGTACGGAATTCCGCTCGGTCCTGCCCGGCAACTGGCGCCCGCTGCGCCTCGCCACGCTGGTGGGCCTGCGCTGGCTCGCCGTGATTGGCCAGACGATCGGGGTGCTGTTCGTTGCCTGGGGCCTCGGCTACCCGCTCCCGCTGGTCGAATGCCTGTCGCTGATCGCGTTGTCGGTGGTCGTCAATCTCGCGCTGATCCTGCGTTTCGGCGCCGCCGATCGTCCCTCCGCCGCCGTCGCAACGGTGCAGCTCGGCTACGATCTGATCCAGCTTGCGGGCTTGCTGTCGCTGACGGGCGGCCTTGAAAATCCATTCTCGCTGCTGCTGCTGGCGCCCGTCTCTGTGTCCGCCACCACGCTGCCACAGCGGTCGACCGTTGCGTTGGCCGCGCTGGCGATCCTCGTCGCCACGGCCATCGGCGTGTTCCACATGCCGCTGCCCTGGGATCCGCACACAACCATCGTATTCGACCGCGTTTACGTCATCGGCATCTGGGTCAGCCTGGTCTGCGGCACGGTGTTCATTGCAGGCTATACCAACCGCGTGGCGCACGAAGCCCGGCAGCTTGCCGATGCGCTCAGCGCCACGGAGATTGCCCTGTCCCAGCACGAACGCCTCAGCGCCCTCGACGGCCTCGCCGCGGCGGCGGCACATGAACTCGGCACGCCCCTGTCGACCATCGCGCTCGCGGCCAAGGAGATGCAGGCGGACATTCCGCCCGGTCCGCTGGCCGACGATGTCGAGCTCATCATCACCCAGTCGGCGCGCTGCCGGGCCATTCTCGCCAAGCTGCGCAGCCTGCGCAGCGGCGACGCCGGCGACCCATTTGCCGAAGTGCCGATCGGCGAGCTGCTCGAGGAGGTCGCGGCGCCGCTCGAGGGCCTGGGCAAGTCCATCTTCATCGAGATGCCGGAGCTGGGCGGCGAGCCGGTATTCAAACGCAATGTCGGACTGCTCTATGGCCTGGGCAATCTGATCGAAAATGCCACGCAGTTCGCCCGCGACCGGGTGACCGTCGAGGCGAGCTGGGACCGCGCTTCGGTCGGCGTCGTCATTTCCGACGACGGCCCGGGCTTCCCCGAGGAACTGATCGCCCGGCTCGGCGAGCCCTACCTCACCACCAGGGCGCGCAACACGGCGTCCGACAGCACGCAACCGGGTGGCCTCGGGCTCGGCATTTTCATCGCCAAGACCCTGCTCGAGCGCACCGGGGCAAGGCTGGCCTTCGAAAATACCTCGTCGGGCGGGGCACGCGTCCGAATCCTGTGGCCACGCGGGGCGATCGGCTGACTTTGACGTTTCGGTCCCGAGCGCCTACATGAGCGGCAAATGAGCACAGTGGACGAACTTCTCGCCGGCGACAAAACCCTCCTGCTGGTGGACGACGACAAAGCCTTTCTCACCCGGCTCGAGCGGGCCATGGAAAAGCGCGGATTCGAGGTGCGCAGCGCCGATACCGTCGCCGGCGGCCTCAGCGCCGTCGAATCCCGGCCGCCGGCCTATGCCGTGGTCGACCTCCGGCTGGAGGACGGCAATGGCCTCGACGTGGTCGACGCCCTTCACAAGAAGCGGCCCGACGCGCGCGCCGTGGTGCTCACCGGCTATGGCAACATCGCCACCGCCGTCACCGCGGTGAAGCTCGGTGCCGTCGATTATCTCAGCAAGCCGGCCGACGCCGACGACGTGATCAATGCCCTGCTCGCGACCGGCGAGGCCCAGCCGGCCCCGCCCGAAAATCCGATGTCGGCGGACCGCGTGCGCTGGGAGCATATCCAGCGCGTCTATGAGCTGTGCGACCGCAATGTCTCCGAGACCGCCCGGCGCCTCAACATGCACCGCCGCACCCTCCAGCGCATCCTCGCCAAACGTGCCCCGAAATAAGATCGGCGAGAGCGATGCTCCCAACGCTCTGCAAATCCCAGCCACCGAAGCCAAAGGCAGTCGATGACCGTCACCATCCATTTCCACGGCGCGTCCGGCACCGTGACCGGCTCCTGCTATCGCATCGTCCATCCCAAGGGGCAGTTCCTCGTCGATTGCGGCATGTTCCAGGGCAACAAGACGGTCCGCGACCTCAATTACAAGCCGCTGCCCTTCGACCCCAAGGCGATTGATTTCCTGCTGCTCACGCACGCCCACATCGATCACGCGGGGCTGCTGCCCAAGCTCACCAGGAATGGCTACCGCAAGCCGATCTGGTGCACGGCGCCGACCGCCGGCCTGCTCGAATACCTGCTGCCCGACGCCGCCGGCATCCAGGAGAGTGAGGCCGAGTTCGAAAGCCGCAAGCGCGGCCGCAAGGGCAACGCGCCGCTCGAGCCGCTCTACCAGATGCGCGACGCCGAAGAGGCGCTGGCGCATCGCCAGACCCTCGACTACGAGCAGTGGATCACCCCCGGCCCCGGCGTGCGCGCCCGCTACTGGAATGCCGGCCACATCCTCGGCTCTGCCTCGATCGAGGTCGATGTCGATGACGACAACGGCAAGACCGTCACCATCCTGTTTTCCGGCGATCTCGGGCCGGATGAAAAGGTGTTTTACAAGGCGCCGAACGCGCC
>DATMTK010000174.1:0-18380 GCA_035564755.1 Devosia sp.
AAGACGTCAACGAGACGATCACCGACATGCGTCACGACGTCGTCGACGCCCTCGTGCATCGCGCCATCCCCGATCGCTCCTATCCCGAGCAGTGGCAGACCGACCTTCTCAACGAAGAGGCGCGCTCCTTCCTCGGGATCACCATCGACAGCAAGCACTGGGCCGAGGAAGAAGGGATCGACGCCGAGATCGTGCGCGAGCGCATCGCCAAGGCGGCGGACGAATATGCGCAGGCCAAGATCGACAAATATACGCCCGACATCATGCGGCAGGTCGAGAAGTCGATCCTCCTGCAGTCGATCGACCAGCTTTGGCGCGAACATCTCGTGACACTCGACCATCTGAGCAAGGTGGTGGGCTGGCGCGGCCTCGCGCAGCGCGACCCGCTCAACGAATACAAGCAGGAAGCCTACGAGCTGTTCCAGAAGCTCTTGACCGACATGCGCGAGCAGGTCGTGCGGCAGTTGAGCCACGTCGAGATCCAGATGCGCCCGCCCGAGCCGCCGCCGCCGAACCTCGCCAATCTGAGCGAAATCCACATCGATCCGGACCTCGGCGTCAACGACGCGGTCTCGCAGATGTCGGGCACCATCGGCGGCGCCTTCGCGGCTGCCGGTGCGCTGGCGGGCCTGGGTGGCGACGTCGCCGAAGCCGATCCGCGGCTCCGTCCCATCGACCCCAAGCTGTTGGTCGGCGTCTCGCGCAACGCTCCCTGCCCCTGCGGCTCGGGCAAGAAGTTCAAGCACTGCCACGGCAGCTTCTGAACGTCACTGGAACGACGATTTAAGGCCGCCTCCCGGCGGCCTTTTCGTTTTCGGGGTAACGTCTGGTGCCCGTTAGGCCGTGAGCTCGAGATGGACGCTGCGGGCGTCCTCGTCTCCGGCGAGGCGCTTGAACATCGGCCGCGTGATCATCCCATCGGAGAGGATCTCGAAAAATTCCACCTCGGCGAGCAGCCGCGGGCGAACCCAGTTCACCACAGGAAACCGGATCGGCGGCATCCCGTCGATGCGGGGCCGCCTGGCGGCCAACGGTGCCAGAAGCTCGGGCAGCTTGCGCCGGGCCGCGGGCGAAAATCCGGTCTCGACCATCCCGCGGTAGACGAGGCGGCCGCGTTCGTAGGTCGCGAGCAGCAGGCTGCGAACCTTCTCGCCGTCTTCGGACCCCTGCCAGCCGACGACGACGAACGCCTGCTGTCGCGCCGCCTTGATCTCGAGCCAGGCCGTCGAGCGGCCGCCGCTGTAGTACCGGGCCGTTGGCCATTTGGCGATCACGCCAGGGTAGCCGCCGGCGCGCACGGCCTCGAACACCTTCCTGGCGTTGCCGACCACATGCGGAGAGTACAGGAGCGGCGAGTCGACGGGCTGCGCCGCGAGCAGCGCCGCGAGGCGGCGCTTGCGCTCGACCTGCGGCAACTGGCCGACGTCTTCGTCATCCTGCTCGAGCAGATCGAAGGCGAAGAACACCAGCGGGCCGCCCTCGGCGAGAGTACGCCTGAGGAGAGCGGGATCGGCCCGTCCATCGTCGTTGATGGCACAGATCTCCCCGTCGATCAGCAGCGTGCCCAGCGTCAGCTCGGAAAGCGCCGGGATCACGTGGCCGAACTGCTCCGACCAGTCTTCGCCCTGCTCGTTGTAGAGCCGCACATTGGTGCCGGCGATCGCCGCCTGGCACCGTTGGCCCTGGTAGCTGAGCTCGAACAGCCACTCGTCGGCGGTCGGCACGTCCTGCTGCAGCGTCGCGAGCTGCGGCGGCCGGAACGCGGGCGGCGTGAACGACCGGCGAAGGCGGACCACTTTGTTCGGGGGCGTCCGTTTAAGCATCGGAAACTCAATTACAATTGAGCCTCCTTAGCGCGCTTCCCTTTAGCTTCGCAGCCGGTGACGGATATTGAGGTTAATCGGCAAAATGCCCGCCAGCCCGCGGCGTGCGCCCGCCGGCGCTCAATCCCGCCGCCATAGCTGCAGGGTGACGCCCGCCTCCAGCTCCTCCGTTTCCGCTACCCGCATTCCCGCCTGCGCCAGCATCTCGCGCGGCGGGCCGCCGCTGAAGCAGGGCACGCCGTCGGGAATCGTCGCATCGGCGACCGTCACCAGGTCGAACTGCGTGAAGCCGGGCAGGAACAGGTCGAAGACGCGCTGTCCGCCGGTCACGGCGATGGTGCCGTCGGCAATGCCGAGGCCGGCAAGCACCCGGCGGAAGCTGATGCCGTCGGGGTTCCATAGCATGATATTGTCATCGCCGGGGTCGCGTTCGAGCCAGGCGGCGCGGCTGGTCACCACGAGCCGCTTGCGCCCGGGATTGGGGTGCGCCTCGTGGCCGAGGCGGCCGAGGACCACCAGCGCGGCGCTGTCGAGCGCCGCCTGGAACCGCCGCCAGTCGGCCTCGCTCCGCAGAGCGGCCGGCATGCGATGGTCCCGGTCGGCGATCATGCCGTCGGCCGAGACGATGGCATGACCCACGATATCGATGCTCACCGGCGGGGCTCCGTTCACATGCCGTTCAATGCTATGCTTGCACAGCACCGATCCGGCAAATTGCATTCAATTGTTCGGCGATTTGCCACAAAGACTTCGTTTGTCGCCGCCAGAACTGCTGCGCACAACCTGCCGCAGTGCTCATACACACGATCAAGGGGAATGCCATCGTGCAAATGCTTTCGAAAGCCGCCGTGCTCGCCGCCATGCTCGCTGCGAGCGCCGTGCCTGCCCTGGCGCAGGACACGTCGTCGTCGGTGGACCCGGCGCCTGCGGCCGCCAACGATGTCGGCGGCCCCGCATCGTCGGCCGCGCCAAATCCCGCCCCGGCCACACCGGCGCCGGCGCCGACCATCAGCATTCCGACCATCACCCTCGTCGGCTCGTCGATGAGCGAGGCCGATTTCCGCGACATCCTCAGCAACGGCAAGCTCAGCGACCACGCCAAGGACGTCGCCGCCCTCAACGCCACGAGCGTCACCATCCCCGAGATCAAGGTCAGCTTTACCACGACCGCGACCGCCGACACCCCCGCGCTGGAAACCGATTTCGAGCTCAAGGACGTCGTCCTGAGCGACGTCAAGGACGGCGTGGCCGGCACCGCCAGCATCGGCAATATGTCGAGCGGCAACTCGAAATTCACGTTCAGCGCCGGACCGCTCAGCGCCTCCAGCTTCTCGATGGCGGCGATGCTGCAATTTTACGGCCTGGTGCCGCCACCGGCCGACGCCACCACGATGCAGCCCCTGTACAAGGATCTGCAGTTCGGCGGCGGCGCGCTCAAGGGCGATAATTTCAGTTGCACCTTCGGCAAGGTGGCTGTCGCCGAGTTCGATGCGCGGCCGCTCAAGATCAGCTTCACGCAGATGATGGAGGCGGCGCAGCAGATGCAGGCGTCGCCGAACAATCCGCCGGCCGCGGCGCTGTCGACCTACGTGCAGTTCATCCTCGACACCTTCAGCTCGTACAAGTCGACGCCGATGACGCTCGACGGCCTGAGCTGCAACGGCACCGGCGACACGCCGGTGACGGTAAGCGTGGGCAGCGTCGGCATCGACGGCTACCAGCCGGGCATCTATCCGGCGGTCACCGCCAAGGCCGTCAAGGTCGATGCCGGCCCGCAGGGGCACCTCGACATCGACCAGATGGTGTTCAAGCAGATCGACCTCAGCGGCCCCATCGCCGCCGTGAACGCGGCCAGCGGCCAGCTCGACCAGGCCTGGTTCCAGAACAACTACCGCCACCTCATCCCGGCCTGGGCGGGCCTGTCGATGTCGGGCATCGACATCGCCGTCGTCGACCCCGGCGACGCCAGCCAGAACTATGCGGCTAAAATCGCGGATTTCGACCTGTCGCTGTCGGACTATCTCAACGGCATCCCGACCAAGGTGTCGAGCAAGGGCACCGGCATCGACGTGCCGATCCCGCCCAACACCGATAACGACGGACAAAAGATGCTGCTCGCGCTCGGGATCAGCCGCGTGAACCTCAACTTCGACATCGCCGCCAGCTGGGACAAGGCGAGCCAGACCATCAACGTCGACAAGGTCGCGTTCTCGGGCAACGACCTCGGCGGCTTCGCGCTTTCCACCGTGCTCGGCAACGCCACCGACAAGCTGTTCGACACCGACCCCGACACGGCGACCGCCGCCGGCATGGCCGTCACGCTCAAGAGCATGAAGCTCGATATCAGCGACTCCGGCCTCGCCGACAAGCTGTTCCCGCTGCTGGCGCAGCAGCAGGGCGCCTCCGACGCGGCCGCCTATCGCACCCAGATGGCCGGCATGGCCGAGGGCGCCGCGCTGCAGATGCTGGGCAGCACCGATGCCGCCCGCCAGCTCGGCCAGGCCATCGGCGACTTCATCGCCGGCAAGGCGAAGGCGGTGAGCATCAATGTCGTCGCCAAGGACCCGGCCGGCGTGCCCACGGCCCTGTTCGAGCAGGCCAGCAACGATCCGACGGTGCTCGCCAATGCGGTGGACATCACCGGAACCAACCCGGCGCAGTAGTCTAGAGCCGGTGCCGCAATGGTCCCACCCACGGCGGTGGGTGGGACCGGCCTCGCTTGACTCCGCCCACCCCGCTCGCCACTTTCCGGCCATGAAGGGCGGCCAGATCGCCCGCGGATAACAACACGGTCAGGCGGGCGGCATGCAGTCCTATCTCGATTTCGAAAAGCCGGTCGCCGATCTCGAAGGCAAGATCGCCGAGCTCAAATCGCTGAGCGGCGAGGACCGCGCGGTCTCGATCGACGACGAGGTCGCGGCGCTCACCTCGCGCGCCGACCAGGCGCTGGTCGACATCTACAAGAGACTCACGCCCTGGCAGAAGACGCAGGTGGCGCGACATCCGCAGCGCCCGCATTTTTCCGACTACATCGCCGGCCTCATCACCGAATGGACGCCGCTCGCCGGCGACCGCAAATATGCCGAAGACCCTGCGGTGCAGGCCGGCTTCGGGCGCTTCAACGGCGCCCCGGTCGCCGTCCTCGGCCAGGAGAAGGGCTCGACCACCGAAACCCGCCTCAAGCACAATTTCGGCATGGCGCGCCCCGAGGGCTACCGCAAGGCCGTGCGCATCATGGACATGGCCGACCGCTTCGGCATCCCGGTGCTCTGCTTCGTCGACACTGCCGGGGCGTATCCCGGCATCGGTGCCGAGGAGCGTGGGCAGGCCGAGGCGATCGCGCGGTGCACTGAAAAGTGCCTCGAGATCGGTGTGCCCAACCTCGCCGTGATCATCGGCGAAGGCGGGTCGGGCGGCGCCATTGCCATCGCCACGGCCAACCGCGTGCTGATGCTCGAAAACGCCATCTACGCCGTGGCCTCGCCGGAGGCCTCGGCCTCGATCCTGTGGAAGGATGCCGCCCGCGCCCAGGATGCGGCCAACAACATGAAGATCACGGCGCAGGACCTGCTCGGTTTCGGCGTCATCGACGGCATCATCAGCGAGCCGGCGGGCGGTGCACACCGCCATCCGGAGGCCGTCATGGCCTCGACCGGCGAAGCGATCGCCAAGTTCCTGCGCGATTTTCCCGGCACCCGCGGGCCGCTCGAGGTGCGCGAGCACCGCCGCGAGAAGTTCATGGCGATCGGCTCGGCACTGAACTAGACCGCACCGGGCGCCGATCATCACGAAGCTGTGGTGTTGCACCGCGGATACGGTTGGGTAACCCTAGGCCGTATAGGACTTAGGGCGTAGTGTTCCTGACAGATTCGGGTCCGATGCGCGTGTCGCTGTCGAAGGTTCTTGGCATCCTGATGATCCTGCTCGGCACCCTGGCGCTCGCCGGGTGCAGCGATATTCTGCCGCGATCGAGCTCGCTCAAGTCCGTGCAGCCGCTCAAGCAGTCCGCGATCAACCGGCTCGCCGAGATCGGCTCGACGCCTGGCGCGGCGATGATGGTGCGCATCTTCAAACAGTCCAACGAGTTCGAGGTCTGGAAGCAGACCAAGGCCGGCCCGTTCGCGCTGTTCAAGACCTACAAGATCTGCGCCTGGTCCGGCACGCTCGGTCCCAAGGTCAGCGAGGGCGACCGGCAGGCGCCCGAGGGCTTCTACAATATCACCCCGGCGCTGATGAACCCGAACTCCAACTACTATTTGAGCTGGAACACGGGCTTTCCGAATAAGTTCGACCGCGCCTTGGGCCGCACTGGCGCCAACCTGATGGTGCATGGCGATTGCTCGTCGGCCGGCTGCTACTCGATGACCGACGAGTCCGTAGCCGAAATCTATGCACTGGCCCGCGAAAGCTTCAACGGCGGCAACGCCGTGGTGCAGATGGAAATCTTCCCGTTCCGCATGACGCCGCAGAACCTCGCCCTGGTCGCCGACAATCCGAACCTGCCCTTCTGGATGAACATCAAGGAAGGCTACGACCGCTTCGAGATCAGCAAGACGCCACCCAGTTGGGACGTGTGCGACAAGAAATACGTCTTCGATCTCAAGGGCCCCAACGGCGCGGCGCTCGATGCGCAGGCCGCGTGTCCGGCGCGCTCCGGCGATACCCTGCTGGCGTCGCTGACCGCCAGGGAAGCGGCCGACGACGCGCAGTTCAAGACGCTGGTGCAGCAGATGGCGGCGCAAAACGCCAAGACCGCCGCCGCGCAGCAGGCCGCCGAGGACGCCAAGGCTGCCGAAAAAGCCCGCGGCCAGGCGATCGGCGGCTTTTTCTCGGGCATTTTCGGCGGCGGCAACGCGCAGACGGCGCCCGCCACGACGACGACCACCACCACGGTCGTGGCGCCGACCCCCATGCCGGCTCCGACGTTCGGCTGATCCGGCGTCCGGACGCAACCCGCCGGGTCCGGGCTCGTTTGGTTCCGCGACAAGACAACGCCTCGGCAGCGTCGGCCCGCCGCGTTATTTCTGACAAGATCGCCGCACAGGCTGAGGACATGGATCGATTCACCGCCAATCGCCTCCTGTACGGATCCGTCCTCGCACTCTGCCTGATGGGCGGGGTGGCGCTCGCCGGCCTCGTCACCCCGATGATGCGGGGCTATCTTGATGGGCACCGGGTCGCGGGAGACAGCATCATCCACACCACCACGCCCATGGTCAGCATCGGCTTTACGCCAAAGCGCCAGCACATCTTCCTGCTCAACGGCGATAGCTGGGCCGAGGTGAAGCCAACGCCGGCGCCGGGCCGCATCGTCAGGTCCGGACGCGCCTGATGGATCGCGTCATTTCGCTTTTGGCCGCGCTTGTCGGTCTGATTGCGCTTGGCGGGGCGATCCTCGTCCACACCAATGCCGACACGCAGCGCCAGCAGATGGCGACCGAGATCGCGCAGCTCAAGGCGTCGGTCTCGCTGCTCGGCAACAACACAAATACATCGGCGGCACAGGCAACGGCGGCGTCCGTGCAGGCAACGGCGTCCCTGCAGCCATCGTCGGCACAGCCAACGGCCTCTTCCGCTCAGCCATCGGCCGTGCAAACCGCGATGGCAGCGTCCGTCGAGCCCTCGGCCGCCGCAGCCAGCAAGCCTTCGACCGAACCGGGCGTCGACGATGCGCTGCTGGCGCTGCAGAACCGCGTCACCTCGCTCGAGCAGTTGACGCACGACCAGAGCTCCGAGCTCGAGGCGGCGCGCGCGCAGGTCAGCTCACTCGAAGCCGCCCCAGTTCAAGTGGCGGCCGCCAGCCCCGCCAGCCTTCCAACCGTCACCCCGCTGGCTCCCGCAGGCGATGTGTCGGCGGCGTCCTCAGCTTCGGCGCCGGCCACGAGCAGCATGCCGCCGGGAACGCCCGCCGCGATCGTCGCCGATGGGCCGACCAAGGATTGCATCCCGCTCGGCACCCGCTTCATGGGCGCGGCAGGCGACAGCTTCCCGATCTGCAAGACCAAGCTGGTGGTGAAGGTCGCGGCGGTGAATGACGGCATTGCCACCATCAACGGCGCCGGCGACGTCGCCCAGGGCGGCATCGGCACGCTCGAAAAGGGCTGCAATGTCTCGGTGTTTTCGGCCGATATCACCAGCGGCTATGCCGAAATGCGTGTGACCTGCAACTAGGTCAAAGTTGCGCCAACCTGTCGATTCATGGTATTACGTACTAAGAAATCGCAGTACGACGCGATACCATGCCAAACATCATCGATATTTCAGAACAAGACGTCGCGCTGCCGACATGCCGGGACCGCACCTGGGCGCAACGCGCCATCGCGCTGCTGCGCGGTGACCGGCGGCGTTCCGCCGACACCCACCTGCTCAACCCGGTGTTCCCCGGCCTCAAAGGCATCACGATCTACCTCAAGGACGAGTCGACGCATCCGACCGGCAGCCTCAAGCACCGGCTGGCGCATTCGCTGTTCCTTTACGGCATCTGCAACGGCAACATCGCCGAAGGCACGACGCTGGTCGAAGCCTCGTCCGGCTCGACCGCGGTCAGCGAGGCCTATTTCGCGCATCTGCTCGACCTGCCGTTCATCGCGGTGATGCCGCGCACGGTGAGCCGCGCCAAGATCGAGGCCATCGAACGCTTCGGCGGGCGCTGCCACTTCGTTGAAACCGCCCCGGCGGTTTACGACGAGGCCGCGCGCCTCGCGGCTGAAGCGAACGGGCACTATCTCGACCAGTTCACCTATGCCGAGCGCGCCACCGACTGGCGCGGCAACAACAACATCGCCGAGTCCATCTTCAGCCAGATGCAGGCCGAGGCGCATCCGGAGCCCGACTGGGTGGTGATGAGCGCCGGAACCGGCGGCACCTCCGCCACCATCGGGCGCTACATCCGGTACCAGAACCTCAGCACCCGGCTGTGCGTCGTCGATGTCGAGCGCTCGGTGTTCTACGACGCCTATGTCGGCGGCGACCGCGCGGTGACGTGCGAGCAATCCTCGCGCATCGAGGGCGTGGGCCGGCCGCGCGTCGAGCCGTCGTTCCTCCCCGGCGTCATCGATCACATGATGCGCGTGCCCGATGCCGCCTCGATCGCCGCGGCGCATGTGCTGTCGGAGCGGCTCTTCCGCCGCGTCGGCGGCTCCACTGGAACGAACTTCTACGGTCTCTGCCGGCTGGCCGCCGGCATGATCGCCGCAGGCCGCGAGGGCTCGCTGGTGACGCTGATCTGCGACAGCGGCGACCGCTACGCCACGACCTACTACAATCCGGGCTGGCTCGCGACGAACAGCATCGACATCACGCCGTGGCGGGCCCAGATCGAGCACTTCCTCGAGACCGGCGAGATGCGGCCGGTCGCAGGCTGAGGCTCAGCCCTTTTCGGCCAGCGGATGGTGCTGCTCCACCAGGGTGCGCAGCTTCTCGTCGAGCACATGCGTATAGATCTGCGTGGTCGAGATATCGGCGTGCCCGAGCAGCGTCTGCACCACGCGAAGGTCCGCGCCACCCTGCAGCAGATGGCTGGCAAAGGCATGCCGCAGCACGTGCGGCGCGACGCGGGCCGAGGAAATCCCGGCGCGGCCGGCGAGGCCCTTGAGGTCGCGGGCGAAGACCTGCCGGCTCAGATGCCCGTCCTCGCCATGGGCCGGGAACAGCCATGGGCCGGGCGCGAGCGTTGCGACCCACGCCTTGATCGCGTCGCGGGCGCGATCATTGACCGGCACGATCCGTTCCTTGTTGCCCTTGCCGATGATGGTCAGGTAGCTCGCGTCGCGCATCACCGCCGCGCGCCTGAGGCCGACCAGCTCGCTGACGCGCATGCCCGTGGCATAGAGCAGCTCGAGCAGCACATACAGCCTGAGCGCGGCTTCCGCCTTCTGCGGCGACAGATCGGCTCCGGCCTCGGCTTCGGCGGTCGTCAGCAGTTTGTCGACCTCGGCGACCGAGAGGACATTTGGCAGAGGACGGCGGGTGCGCGGACTGGCGACGATGCGCGTCGGATCGTCCGGCCGGATCTGGTCGGCGCACAGGAACCTGTGGAACTGCCTGAGCGCCGAGAGCCGCCGGGCCGACGACGAGGCGGCAAGTCCCTGCCCCTCGAGCCTGCTCAGATACGCCACGACCTGCTCGCGCTCGGCCGTGACCGGCGTCTTCGCCTTGGTGGCAAGGTAGCCGGCATAGTCGGAAAGGTCGCGCCGGTAGGCCTCGAGGGTATTCCTGGCGGCGCCGCGCTCGGCGCTCATCATTTCGAGGAAGGCCTCGATCAGATGCCCGCTATTCATCGCCGCCGGCGTTGTCGACCGTCTTGACGCCCGATTCGCTGGCCCCGCTGTCGCTGGTGTCGATCGACGCCAAGTCGGACGCCGCCGACGTCACCGCGCTGATCTGCGGCACGGCACTGGATGCCCCGCTCGCCGGCGCAGCATCCTTGGGGGCCACGTTGACCGGCGCCGGCAGATTGTTGAGGTCGAGCGCCGACGACGGGGCGACAAGGTCGCGGGCCGGAATCTTGATGGTGATGTCCTTCTCGCCGGGATCGACCATCACGGTGAGGGCCACCATGCCGGCAAGGCCGAGCCCGCCGAGGACGATCAGGACGATGAGGAGGCGGATAAGGGTCGGCATCGAATCCCGGTCGCGGCTTTTGTGGCTTGGTTGTCTCGCCATTCCGTGGCGCGATCAAGGTCTGCGCCATCGGTCGAATCGTAGCGGGATTGACTTTAGGAGGCCCTAACGGTTCAACCCGCTGACCTTTCGGGACCAGCCATGACCGCCGCAGCGCAGCCACGCGAACCGCATCGGGACGAGCTCAACGCCCTTCTGGACGGGCGGCCGATCGTGCTCGTCGGCATGATGGGCGCCGGCAAGACCACCGTGGGCCGCCGCCTCGCTGCCAAGCTCGGCCGCCACTTCGTCGACAGCGACGAAGAAGTGGAAAAAGCCGCCGGCATGACCATCGAGGACATTTTCGCAACGCACGGCGAGGCCGATTTTCGCGCCGGCGAAGTGCGGGTGATCGCCCGGCTGCTGAAGGACCGCGATCTGGTGCTGGGCACCGGCGGCGGCGCCTTCATGAATGCCGACACCCGCGCCCTGGTGAAGACCGCCGCCGTATCGGTGTGGATCAAGGCCGACTTCGAGCTCCTGTTCCAGCGCGTGCAACGCCGCTCCAACCGGCCGCTGCTCAAGACCGCCAATCCTCGCGGGACGCTGCAGGACCTGATCGACAAGCGCTATCCGGTCTATGCCCAAGCCGATGTGACCGTGGTCAGCCGCGACGTGCCGCAGGAGCAGGTGGCGAACGAAGTCATTGAAGCGCTGCTGGCGCGCCTGGGAGTTGCCGATGCCTGAGCCCGTGACCGTCCACGTGCCGCTCGGCGAGCGCGCCTACGATATCCTCATCGGACCAGACCTGATCGAAACGGCCGGCGAGCGGCTGAAGGCCATGTTTCCCGCCCGGCGCTTCGGCATCGTCACCGACAGCGAAGTCGCCAAGGTGCAATTGCCGCGGCTGACGCGCTCGCTCGATGCGGCCGGCCTCCGGCATGCCGCGATCGTCGTGCCCAACGGGGAAGCCAGCAAGTCGATCGCCCGGCTCAACGAAGTCGTCGAAGGCTTGCTCGAGGCTCGTCTCGAGCGCGGCGATCTCGTCCTGGCGCTGGGCGGCGGCGTGATCGGCGACCTCGCGGGCTTTGCCGCCTCGATCACGCGACGGGGCATGGACTTCGTGCAGCTGCCGACGTCACTGCTGGCGCAGGTGGACAGTTCCGTCGGCGGCAAGACCGGCATCAACTCGCCGCACGGCAAGAATTTGATCGGCGCCTTCCACCAGCCGAAGCTGGTGCTGGCGGACCTGACCGCGCTCTCGACCCTGCCCCCGCGCGAATTCGCCGCCGGCTACGCCGAGACGGTGAAGTACGGCCTCATCGACGACGAAGCCTTCTTCTTCTGGCTCGAGGAGCACCAGCCCGAGATCTTTGCCGGCGGGCCGGCCCGCGCCGAGGCCGTCGCCCGCGCCTGCACCGCCAAGACGCGCTTTGTGCTCGCCGATGAGCGGGAGACCGGCGTTCGCGCCCTGCTCAATCTCGGCCATACCTTCGGCCACGCACTCGAATCCGCCACCGGCTATTCGAGCCGCCTCCTGCATGGCGAGGGCGTGAGCATCGGCATGGTGCTGGCGCACGGCTTCTCCACGAGGCTCGGCCTGGCGCCGAGTCAGGACACCGGCCGCATCGCGGCGCACCTCAAGCGCGCCGGCCTGCCGACGAGGCTCGGCGATATTCCCGGCGCGCTGCCCGATACCGATGTCCTGATGGACATCATCGCCCAGGACAAGAAGGTCGTGCGTGGTGCCCTGACCTTCATCCTGACCCGCGGCATCGGCCAGGCCTTCATTGAAAAGAACGTCGATCCAGCGCTGGTCCGGACCTATCTGGAAGAGATGCGGCGAGCTTAGCCGCCACGTGTTCAGCATCGATGCGCTGAGCGGCATGCCCGGCCCGGCCGGGATCACGCCCGAAATTCGTGCCGTGCGAAAAACCTAGCCCCCCGGTCTCCGGCGTCACCCCGGCGACACGTGCGGGTGCACGTGTGGTTGCCTCCAGCCGGGATCCAGGTCGACGAACTACAAACCACTGGGTTCCGCCTTTGCGAGAACGGAACGACGCCGGAGGGATGGACCCAAAGGCCCATCCGATCCCTCCCTGGCGAGGGGGAGGGAAGCTCGGGGTTGAACTAGGGCGTGACGGTGATCACCGCACACCGGTCGTGCTCGGAACATGGTCCGAACCGATTGTTGACGGCTCTCGCTGCTATGCCCGCACCGGCAAGATCGTTGGCGAGGTTCTTGACGAGCAGAATCGCCCTGTGCCGAGACATCTTCATTGCGCCCTCCTGAAAGCTGTCTGCACGCAGAGTGCTAGAAACCGAGGGGGGCGACACTTTGCTCGGCTCAAGGCAGCTGGCCACCGGCGCGCCGGAGTTCCGCCGTAAAATGGAAAGGTTGACACACCCGGCGCGGAAATTTGATTGCGCGCGTCACAACATAGTCAACGTCTTTTTGGTGCCGCAAACTGGTGCTGGCGCGACGCCGGCCGATCTCGGAGGGACCGATTATTCAGGCAGACGGTGGAGAACCCGAGGAACGTACCTCGATCGCCAGCGCATGGATGTGGGTTTTGAGCTCGTGCTCGAGTGCGTCGTTGACCGCCCGGTGCTGCGCCACCCGACTCAACCCGTCGAGCAATCTGGCGGCAATCCGAATCCGGAAGTGCGTTTCGCCCTCGGGACGCGATCCGGCGTGCCCTTGATGTCGTGACGACTCGTCGATCACTTCAAGATGGGTCGGAGCAAATTTGGCGGAAAGTTTTGCAACAATCGTGTCGCGAACAGGCATATGGGTACCCCTCTTGAGGGCCAATTTGTTTTCGACGCGTAACTAGGACCGATGAAGCTCGATTCCAAGCTCTTCGACCGCATCCGTATCAACCCGCGGCATCATGCGGCCGAGCCTCACACCGATGTTCCCGATTGTGCCTGGGAGGGCTGCGACCAGCCGGGCATCTACAAGGCGCCCAAGGGCCATCGCTTCGAGGGCGAATATCATCATTTTTGCCTCGAGCACGTGCGGCACTATAACGTCGCCTTCAATTTCTTCGCCGACATGACGGAGAAGGAGCGCGAGCGCCATCTCTACCGGACGGCGGAGACCGATGGCCGTCCCAGCTGGGGCCTCGGCAGCAAGCCCGGCACCTACAACGGACCGCGCATGCCCAAGCGCGAGCCCGACACGCCGGGCAAGCGCTTTTCCGACCCGCTTCACATCTGGGCCCGCTATCGCCGTGCCAATGCGCGCGGTCCGCAGGCCGAGCGCGAGATCAAGCTGGGCGAGCACGACCGCCGCGCCTTCGAGACGCTGGGGTTCAAGACCTCGGCCAAGTCCGAGGAGATCAAGCGCGCCTATAAGGCGTTGGTGAAGATCCACCACCCCGACGCCAATGGCGGGGACAAGGCCTCCGAAGAGCGGCTGCGCTCCATCATCGCGGCCTACTCGCACCTCAAGCTCAAAGGCTTCGTCGGCGCCTGACGGGCCGGCGAAGTGTGCGCCGAACTCCTGGAAATCGCCCCAAAAGCCCCCATATTGGGGGGCATCGGGGCGCTTCAACCGGGCCCCTACCCACCCCGAAATGAAGCTGCTATAGGGCCCGAATACCCTAAGGGCCGGCCGATGCCGCCCGCACTCCTCAGAGTCCCAGCAAATGCCCGACTACGCCAATCTGCCGACTAAGGAATTTTCTGTCCGCGAAACCTTCGGCATCGACAGCGACATGAAGGTGATGGGCTATGCGGCCGCCGATCCGCACGTGCCGCCCATCGATCCGGATTACCTGTTCGACCACAACACCACGCTCGCCATTCTCGCCGGCTTCGCTTTCAACCGCCGCGTCATGGTGCAGGGTTACCACGGCACGGGCAAATCCACGCACATCGAGCAGGTCGCGGCGCGCCTCAACTGGCCGCTGGTCCGCGTCAACCTCGACGCTCACGTGAGCCGGATCGACCTCGTCGGCAAGGACGCCATCGTCCTCAAGGAGGGCAAGCAGGTCACCGAGTTCCGCGACGGCATCCTGCCCTGGGCGGTACAGAACAACATTGCGCTGGTGTTCGACGAGTACGATGCCGGCCGCCCGGACGTGATGTTCGTGATCCAGCGCGTGCTCGAATCTTCCGGCCGCCTGACGCTGCTCGACCAGAACCGTGTCATTACTCCGCATCCGGCGTTCCGCCTGTTCGCGACGACCAACACGATCGGTCTGGGCGATACGTCGGGCCTCTATCACGGCACGCAGCAGATCAATCAGGGCCAGATGGATCGCTGGTCGATCGTCACCACGCTCAACTACCTGCCGCACGACAAGGAAGCGGGCATCGTGCTCGCCAAGGCCAAGTCGTACGCCGCGACCGAAAAGGGCAAGAAGACCGTCGCCAACATGGTGCGCATGGCCGACCTCACCCGCCAGGCCTTCATCAACGGCGACCTCTCGACCGTGATGAGCCCGCGTACGGTGATCACCTGGGCCGAGAATGCGCAGATTTTCGGCGATTTGGGCTTCGCCTTCCGGCTGACCTTCCTCAACAAATGCGACGAGCTCGAGCGCCCCGTGGTGGCCGAGTTCTACCAGCGCGTGTTCGGCGAGGATCTGCCGGAGTCGGCCGCCAATATGGCTGTAACCGCCTGAGAGCAACAAGCGGCAGATGGCACAGAACGTCTATGACGATCAGGCATTCTTTGCCGGCTACAGCGACTTCCCACGCTCCCGGCTTGGCCTGATCGGCACCGCGGAGTGGCCATCGTTTCGCGCCCTGCTGCCGGCCATCGCCGGCAAGCGCGCCGTCGAGCTGGGCTGTGGCTTCGGCCATCTGGCGCGCTGGCTCGCCGGCGAAGGCGCCCGCAGCGTCCTGGCCCTCGACCTGTCGGAAAAGATGCTGTCCGAGGCGCGCGCCGCGACCGAGGACGCCGCGGTCGAATATCGTCGCGCCGATCTCGATACCCTCGTCCTCGAACCGCAAAGCACCGACCTCGTGGTCAGCTCGATGACGCTGCACTACGTCGCCGATTTCGAGCGCATCGCGCGCATGCTGCATGCGGCGCTCGTGCCGGGAGGCGATCTGGTGTTCTCGGTGGAGCATCCCGTGTACAGCGCCCGCGCCGTGCCCGAATGGGTACGCGCCGACGACGGCCGCGAGGCGTTCGCGATTGCCGACTACAGCGTCGAAGGCCCGCGGCGGACCAACTGGATCGTCGATGGCGTCGTGAAGTACCACCGCACCATCGCGACCATGCTCAACACGTTCATGGCCAGCGGCTTCATCTGCCGCGGCATCGACGAATGGCGCCCGAGCGAGCCGCAGCTCGAGGCCCATCCGGAGTGGCGCGCGCCCGAGCTGGCCCGCCCGATGTTCCTGATCGTCGCCATGCACAAGCCGGAGGGGCGGACCCACTGATGGCCCAGGCTCCGCGCAGCAAGGCGAACAGGCCCGACACCACCCAGGCGTTCAAGAGCGCCATGGGCGCAGCCGTGCGCGCCATTGCCGCCAGGCCCGAGCTCGAGGTGAGCTTTTCGGCCGACCGGCCCCTGCTCACCTCGGACAAGGCACGGCTCGCCAACCTGCCGCGCCTGCCGACCCGCCGCGACATCGCGATCGCGCGCGGCCAGGGCGACGCCATGGCGATGCGGCTCGCGAGCCACGATGCCGACATCCACCGCAAGCGCTCGCCGGCCGAGCCGGAGGCCCGCGCTGCGTTCGACGCGCTCGAGCAGGCCCGTGTCGAGGCGCTCGGCTGCCTGCGCATGCCGGGCATGGCCGGCAACATCCACGAGATGCTCGATGACCGGCTGTTCCGGGCCAACCTCGCCGAGGTCAACAACAAGGACGATGCGCCGCTCGCCGAAGCGCTCGGCCTGATCCTGCGCGAGCGCTTGGCCGGTGTCGCCATTCCGCCCTCGGGCAACGCCGTGGTCGATCTCTGGAAGAAGGAGATCGAGCAGAAGGCAGCCATCTCGCTGACGACGCTCCTGCAGCAGTTCGAGAACCAGGACCTTTTCGCCCGCGCTGCGCGCCACGTGCTGCATGATTTGAACCTCGTTCCAGACGGCGAGCTCGACGACCTCGACGGCGAGGACGAAGACCAGGGCGACGACCAGGACCCCGAAAAGGGCGAGGACAGCGAAAAGCAGCCCGAGCAGGGCGAAGGCGAGAGCGAAGACTCCGAGGCGCAGGAAGACCAGTCCCCCGGGGACAGCGATGACAGCGGCGAGACCGAAGGCGCCGACCAGGATTTCACCGAGAGCGACGAGGACCAGCCCGGCGAAGCCGGCGACGAGGCGCCCCTGCCGCCGCCGGGGGCCAACGCCAAGGAATTCCAGAACGTCTTCAACTACCGGATCTTCACCCAGAAGTTCGACGAGATCGTCAAGGCGGCCGAGCTCTGCCCGCCCGAGGAGCTCGACCAGCTCCGCGCCCTGCTCGACAAGCAGCTCGAGAATCTCGCCGGCGCCGTGGCCCGCCTCGCCAACAAGCTCCAGCGCCGCCTGATGGCGCAGCAGTCGCGGTCGTGGGAATTCGATCTCGAGGAAGGCCTGCTCGATACCGCCCGCCTCACCCGCGTGGTGACCGATCCGCTGCAGGCGTTGAGCTTCAAGGTGGAGCGCGACACCGACTTCCGCGATACGGTCGTTACGCTGCTGATCGACAATTCCGGCTCGATGCGCGGCCGGCCGATCACCATTGCGGCGATCTGCGGCGACATCCTCGCGCGCACGCTCGAACGCTGCGGCGTCAAGGTCGAGATTCTGGGCTTCACCACCCGCGCCTGGAAGGGCGGCAAGAGCCGCGAGGCCTGGCTCGAAGCCGGACGTCCCGCGAACCCGGGCCGCGTCAACGACATCCGCCACATCATCTACAAGGGCGCCGACGAGCCCTGGCGGCATGCCCGGCGCAATCTCGGCCTGATGATGCGCGAAGGCCTGCTCAAGGAAAACATCGACGGCGAGGCGCTGGAGTGGGCCAAGAAGCGCCTGCTGGCCCGCACCGAGAACCGCCGCATCCTCATGGTGATCTCGGACGGCGCGCCGGTCGACGATTCGACGCAGAGCGTCAATGCCGGCAACTACCTCGAAGCGCATTTGCGGCAGGTCATCGAGGAGATCGAGACCAGAACGCCGATCCAGCTGGTGGCCGTCGGCATCGGCCACGACGTGACGCGCTACTACCGCCGTGCGGTGACGCTGCTCGACGCCGAGGAGCTGGCGGGCGCTCTCACCGACGAGCTCGCGGCGCTGTTCGACGAAGAGCCGCCCGGCATGTCGCGGCGAGTCCAGTACGCATGAGACTCGCGGCCGCGGCGCTGGCCGCCGCCCTGCTGAGCGCACCGGCGGCCGCCGACGACGCCACGGTCAATGCCGTACAGCTCACCCGCTTCCAGAACGCCGGGATCGGCGAGACCGTGCAGGGCCTCGTCTTTGAAGGCGGCCTCGAGCTGCACAGCGCCACCGATACCTTCGGCGGCCTGTCGGCCATCGGCTTTACCGGACCCGATAACAGGCTGGCGATGGTCTCCGACCGCGGCAACTTCGTTTCCGGCGAGCTCATCTATGACGACAAGGGCATGCCGCTGTCGCTGGTTGGCGTCCGCATCGACCCGATCCAGAATTCCAAGGGCGCCGACCTGCCCCGCGCCTTCGCCCGCGACGCCGAAGCGTTGACGGTGATCCAGCGGCCAGGCGATAAATCGGTGGTGCGCGTCGGCTTTGAGAACCTGACCCGCGTCGCCGACTTCCATCTCGCGGACGGCGTTCCGCAGGGCCCGGCCATCGAGGTCGCGATCCCCGACTGGCTGACGAGGACCCGGACCAACGAGTCATTGGAGACCGTCTGCGTCGCGCCGCCCGCCTCGCCGGTTGCCGGCTCGACCCTGCTCCTCACCGAGGGTGTCCTCGACCATGACGGTGCACACGAGGGCTGGCTCCTGGGCAAGAACGACAGGGGCCCGATGCGCTA
>DATMTK010000175.1:0-2826 GCA_035564755.1 Devosia sp.
GAGCCGCGGGGTCTGCGGTTCAGCTCCCATCGCTCCCCCTCACGCCCCGGTGGGTGGGGCGGGATGGTGTTCATCTCCCCAGAGCGGCACCGCGCTCTTTGAAGGAACCCGACGGCGAGGATCAGCCAAACAGCAGATGGACGCGGCGGTTCTGCGCGCCCTTCTTTTCGATCTTGCCCAGCTTCAGGGGGCCGATCTCGGCGGTGTTGGCCACGTGCGTCCCACCGCAGGGCTGCAGGTCGATGTCGCCGATGCGGACCAGGCGGACGCGGCCCTGGCCCATGGGCGGCTTCACCTTCATGGTCTTGACGAGGCCGGGATTGGCGGCCATTTCGGCGTCGGTGATCCACTCGCTGGTGACCGCGTGGCCGGCCGAGACCATGGCATTGAGGCGGGCCTCGAGCTCAGGGAGATTGTCGGGCACCTCGGGCATGTCGAAATCGAGCCGGCCCTTGTCCTCGCCGATCGAGCCGCCGGTGACCGGGAAGGGGAAGACCACTGAGAGCAGATGCAGGGCGGTATGCATGCGCATGAGGCGATAGCGGCGATCCCAGTCGATCTCGAGCGTGACCTTGTCGCCCGTCCCGAGCGCCGGAGCGCCTTCGGCCGGAATGTGGGCGATGCGCGCCTTGTCGCCCTCCGGATGAAGCACGTCGACGATCGGGATCGTACGGCCGTCTGCCGTCCGGATTCGGCCGGTATCGTTGGGCTGACCGCCGGAGGTGGCGTAAAAGATCGTGCGATCGAGCACGAGGCCCCCTTCGGGCGTGATCCCGGTAACCACTGCCTCGAGGGTTCTGAGATTGCTGTCCTCGCGGAAGACGAACTCGGTCATTTTTAGCCTCTAAAGGATGGGCGACAGGAGCCGCGCCGCCTGGGTGAGGAAGCGCATGACCACGCCCTGCGAGCCGGGGATGACGCGATCGATCTTGAACGCATCATCGAAATCCTTGCGCAGCATCTTTTCGACGTCGCGGATCATGCGTTCGCCGGTGAACCACATGGTGATCTCGAAATTGATGCGGAAGGAGCGGTTGTCGAAATTGACGGTACCGACGCCGGCGATGGTGTCGTCGACCAGAATGATCTTCTGGTGCAAAAAGCCGCTGGGATAGCGGTACATGTCGATGCCGTGCCAGGCCATGCGGTTGGCGTAGGCGATGCTGGCGAGCCAGACGATGCGATGGTCGGGCTTCTGCGGGATCAGGATACGCACGTCGACGCCGCGCATCTTGGCGGCGAAAAGGGCCGTCTCCATCGACAGATCGGGAACGAAATAGGGGCTGACGATCCACAGCCGCTTCTGGCTCTGCCCGATGACATCGTCGAAGGCGATCGCGCAGCTTTCGAGCTCGTCGGCCGGTCCGGTCGGCATGATCAGCATCGACTGGTCGCCGGCCGGCTCGATGCTAGTCGGCTGGTCCGGGATTTCCTCGCCGGTCGCCCATTGCCAGTCCTCGCGGAAGCTCAGCTCGGCCGCCAGTACCGCCGGGCCCTTGAAGCGGACGTGGGTGTCGCGCCAGTGCCCGAAGACTTTCGAGCGCCCCATATATTCGTCGCCGACATTGAGGCCGCCGATCCAGGCTTCCCTGCCGTCGGCGATGACGATCTTGCGATGATTGCGGTACTGGATGCGGGTCGGACCGAGCACGCGCAGGATGCGATGCCGGTGGTTGAACCCGTGGATGGCGATGCCGGCCGCCCGCAGCCTTTGCTTATAGGCCTTCGGCAGGAAGAAGCTGCCGACATCGTCGTAGAGCAGATGGATGCGCACGCCCGCTTTGGCGCGCTCGATCAGCCGCTCGGCAAATTCACGTCCGAGCTGGTCGTCGTGGATGACGTAGAACTGCACCAGCAGTGTCTGCTGCGCGCGGCTGATCCCCTCGAAGATCGACTTGAACGTCGCCGGGCCGTCGATGAGGAGCTCGACCTCGTTTCCCGCAAGGAAGGGCAACTGCGAAACGTTCGCCAGAACGGGGAAATCGTCGGTCGAGGGCTGGTCGAGGATCTTGGTGCGTGCGGCGCGGACCTTGCGCAGGACACGGCCGGAATGGGTCTGCACCGCCGCGTAGTCGTCGAACGATTTGAGCCCGAAGACCGCGTAGACCAGCGTCATGGGGAAGGGCAGGATCAGCAGCGCCATGATCCAGGCGATCGAGCCCTGCGAGGTGCGCGAGCGGAAAATCTCGCTGACGGCAAAGCCGATCGCGAGCACGAAGTTCGCGGCATAAAGCCAATAGATAATGCCCTGGTTGGGAATTAGCGCAGCGAGCCAGGACTCAACGATCAGCATCAGGCGGGGTCGGGTTCCACGACGGCGCGCCAATCTACTTGTTGCGGGGCCTCAAGCCAATGCGGGACAGGCAGGTTCCTGGATTTGAGGAATGTGGGGTTGAACAGCTTGCTCTGATAGCGGTTGCCATAGTCGCAGAGCACGGTGACGATGGTCTTGCCCGGGCCCAGCTCACGCGCCATTCGCACGGCGCCCGCGATATTGATGGCCGACGAGCCGCCAAGGCACAGGCCCTCGTGCTCGAGCAGGTCGAACAGATAGGGCAGGGCCTCGCTGTCGGGGATCTGCCAGGCGTGGTCGACTTCGACGCCCTCGAGGTTGGCGGTGATCCGGCCCTGGCCGATGCCCTCGGTGATCGAGTTGCCCGAGGATTTGAGCTCGCCATGGGCGTAGTAGTTGTAGAGCGCGGCGCCCTCGGGGTCGGCGATACCGATCTGGACGCCCCTGTTCCTCGCCTTGAGCGCCATCGAGACGCCGCCGAGCGTGCCGCCAGAGCCCACGGCGCAGATGAAGCCGTCGAGCTTGCCCTGCGT
>DATMTK010000176.1:0-20556 GCA_035564755.1 Devosia sp.
GGCCGCCCGGTCCGGAAAGCTCGGCGCCGCGAGACGCGAAGCGTCTGCGATAAAATAGCTCCGAGGCGTTCCGCGTCTCGCGGCCCGTACCCCACCCTCGCAACCGGAGGCCTGTCCTGAGCCAGTCGAAGGAGCCGATGGACGCGTCCGCTTACCCAAACGCCTTGCAAACCAGCGGACATAAAGATATCTTTATATCTAGAATGGAGGCTGGCTTGGCAGATGCCGCGACATTGGTGGGGGCGTTGCGCGCGGCGGGGGAGACCACCCGCCTGCGGCTGCTCGCGCTGCTGGCCGAAGGCGAGCATTCGGTCAAGGATTTGACCGAGATCCTCGGGCAAAGCCAGCCCCGCGTCTCCCGCCATCTCAAGCTTCTGGCCGATGCCGGCCTCGTCACCCGCAATGCCGAGGGCGCCTGGGCCTATTACCGCCTGGCCGACGACGAGACGGTGGCCGATCTCGGCCGCTGGCTGGTCGAGCGCCTCGACGGCGACGACAGCGAACGGACGCGCGACCGCGTCCGGCTCGAAACCGTCCGCGCCACGCAGCAGGCGCAGGCGGCGGCGTATTTCGCCAAGGTCGCGCCGCGCTGGGACGAGCTACGCCAGCTCCACGTCCCGGAGGAGGCGGTCGAGACGGCCATTCTAAAGGCCCTCAAAGGCCGCACGGTCGATTTGCTGATCGACCTCGGCACCGGCACCGGCCGCATGCTCGAGCTGCTTGCCGGCCACTATCGCCGCGCCATCGGCATCGATGCCTCCCGCGAGATGATCGCGGTGGCCCGGGCCAAGCTTGCCGCCGCCAATATCGGGCAGGCGCAGGTGCGGCTCGGCGATATCGCCGAGCTCGATGCCGGGCAGGGGGCGGACCTCATCGTCATCCACCAGGTGCTGCACTATTTCGACGATCCGGGCCGCGTCATCGCGCCGGCGCGCCGCGCGCTGAAGCCGGGCGGCGAAATGCTGATCGTCGATTTCGCGCCGCACGATCTCGAGTTCCTGCGCACCGAGCATGCGCATCGCCGCCTCGGGCTCAGCCAAGCGCAGATGGCCGGTTGGGCCAGGGCCGCGGGCCTCAGGGTCAGCAAGCTCACGACATTCCCGCCGAGCCGGGGCGAGGCCGAAGGTCTCACCGTCTGCCTCTGGCAGCTCAGAGCAGAACAGGAGTCCAGATGAACGTGCCCAGCGAAGCACGCGCGAGCCGCCAGACGGGAGCCCACCCGTTCCAGGTGTCGTTCGAGTTCTTTCCGCCCAAGACCGACGCCATGGAGGAGCGGTTCTGGGAGAGCGTGCATAAGCTCGCCCCGCTCAAGCCGCGCTTCGTCTCGGTGACCTATGGCGCCGGCGGGTCGACGCGCGAGCGCACGCTGCGCATGGTCAGCCAGGTGAAGGCCGAGACCGGCGTCGATGCTGCCGCGCATCTGACCTGCGTCGGGGCCTCGCGCGACGAGGTCGACCAGGTCGTCCACGCCTACAAGACCGCCGGCATCAAGCGCATCGTGGCCCTGCGCGGCGATCCGCCCGGCGGGCCGGGCCAGCCCTTCGTGCAGCACCCCGGGGGCTACGCCAACGCCGCCGAGCTCGTCGCCGGCATCCGCAGGATCGGCGACTTCGACATCTCCGTCGCGGCCTATCCCGAGAAGCATCCGCAATCGCCGAACTGGGACGTCGAGATCGACAACCTCAAGCGCAAGCTCGACGCCGGGGCGACCCGCGCCATCACGCAGATGTTCTTCGACAACAACGACTATTTCGAACTGCTCGACCGCGCCGCCAAGGCGGGCATCAGCGCGCCGATCGTGCCGGGCATCCAGCCGATCCACTCGTTCAAGCAGATTTCGAGCTTCGCGGCCAAATGCGGCGCCTCGATCCCCGACTGGCTGGCCGCGCGCTTCGATGGCCTCGAAGACGATCCGGAGACGCATGCGCTCGTCGCCTCGGCTGTGGCGGCCGAGCAGGTGCTGGAGCTGGTCGATGCCGGGATCAAGGAGTTTCACTTTCTGACCCTCAATCGCTCAAACTTCGTGCTGGCGCTGGCGCGGCTGCTGGGCGTGCGGCCGAGCTGAGCCGTTCAGCCGCCGTTCAGGCATGGCTGCCCATCATCACCATGCGGGCCGAATTCACAGTGTGGCCATGTTTCTCGCCTCCAAACGGCGTCGGTGCGGGGGCATTGAGTAGCGAGTGCAGCAGATGAGACTCAACTCGAAAGTGACCTGGGGCCTGGCATGGGCCGGCCTCGCGGTGGTTCTGGCCGTGCCCTCCGCCGACTACCTCACCGGTGCGTTCGGACTGAAGTCCGGCACCGCCGCCGTCTTCACCTCGACCACCGATCCGGTCGCGCCGGTGAAAGCTCCGGCCGTTGCGCCGTCCGAGCAGCAGACGGCGGAGGTCACGACCACCGTCACCAGGACCGGCGTGACCATCACCCCGGCCGCTCCGGTTCTCGGCGGCTCGAGCAATTCCAGCACCGACCCGGTGAACAATTACCTGTCCACTGGCAAGGCGCTGCCCGACTACATCTCCAATGGCGATTCGACCGCCGGCGCGTCGGCGCCGGCGCCGTCCACTCCTGCCCCCAAGGTCATCGCGCCCGGGGCGCCCGTTATCGGTGCGCCGTCGCCGGAAGAGCCGACCCAGGTCGCCACCGCCGAACCCGCCGCGCCGCTCGTCGCCCCGGTGCCCTTCCCGGGGCGGCCGGCAGATGTGGTCAAGCCGAAGGTGACGGCGCCGGCCCAGCCCCCGGTGATCGTCGACGAGACCGCGCTCGCGACCCAGCAGCCAGATGCTCCGCCGCCGACCCAGCTCGCCGTTCCCAACGGCCCGGTGCCGCCGGCCGGCATCGCCGACGATTGGCGGGCGCAGCGCAACGCCCGCATCACCCGCTATCTCGAGCGCAACGGCCTGCTCGACGACGGCAGCACCGCCTCGGTGACGATCGTCCCGCCGCCGTCCGAATCCGACTACGATCCCAACGGGTTTTATCTGAGTGATGGTCCCAACAGTGCTCGCGCTGCACGCCGCGCTCGTATCGAGCAGATGCTGCAGGACGACGGTGACAACAGCGACGTCACCTGGTTTTGACCCTGCCGCGGCGCGCGCGTATAGGTCGCGCCGTAAACGGAGCAGGGCCATGGCGTCGGTCTGGCAGCGTCTAGGACAGATCGTCGGCTCGGCGAACGAGCGTACGGGTGTGGTGGGTTCGTTGGTGAACCTGCTCGACCCGGATACCTGGCTGCCCGGCGGCAAGGATGCGGCGTTTACGCTGGCGCTGATCGCGCTCTCGGCGAAGATGGCGGTGAGCGACGGCGTGGTGACTGCTTCGGAGCTTCGTGCCTTTCATCGCACCGTCGATATCCCGCCCGGCATCGAGGAGCAGGTCGACCGGCTGTTCCGGCTCGCGCAGCAGGACGTTGCCGGCTACGAGGCCTATGCGCGGAAGGTCCGTCGCTTCTTCGCCACCAGCCCCGATACGCTCGAGCACGTGCTCGACGGGTTGTTCTACATCGCCTCGGCCGACGGCTTTATCCACGAGGACGAGCTGGCTTACCTCAAGGATGTCAGCGACATCTTCGGTTTCGATGAAGCGCGGTTCGAGCAGATCGCGGCGCAGCACGTGGTGCTCGATACCGGGGTCGATCCCTACATCGTGCTCGGTCTCGCGCCGGGAGCGGATCGCGACGAGGTCAAGCGGGTCTATCGCCTCTTGGTCGCCGAACATCACCCCGACCGGCTGATCGCCAAGGGCGTGCCGGAAGAACTGATCGACGTGGCGACCGCCCGCATGCAGGCGATCAACCAGGCCTACAACACGATCATCAAGCTTCCCCCTCCCAGACCTGCCGCTTGACGCGGGACGGTTTCACCCGCACATAGCGCGCGCCAGTTGACCGGGTGGCCGCTGCCTTCGGGCAGAGGAAAGTCCGGGCTCCATCGAAATACGGTGACGGCTAACGGCCGCCGGGGGCGACCCCAGGGAAAGTGCCACAGAGAGCAAACCGCCAGCTTCGGCTGGTAAGGGTGAAAGGGTGCGGTAAGAGCGCACCGCGGACCGGGCGACCGGGACGGCACGGCAAACCCCACCGGGAGCAAGACCAAATAGGGATGACGCGGCCAGTGGGAGACCTTTGGCCGGCCGCTTTTCGAGGCCAGTCATCCGGGTTGGTTGCTCGAGGGCCGCGGCAACGCGGTTCCCAGAGGAATGGCCATCACGTCGGCACGTCTTTCGGCCTCGTGCCGACAGGCTGCCGGCCCTACAGAACCCGGCTTACAGGTCAACTGGCGCTCTCGACCGGCCGTTTTGCTTAATGGAATCTCAACCGCCCTCCGACACAGTGAAGGAATATTGCGTATCCGGCGGTCGCCGGTGTGAGGTTGTGTCCAACGATGGCTAAGCCGGTCGCCAGCCAGCAGAGTGCGCCGCATGTCCCGGTGCTTCTGGCCGAGGTGCTGGCGGCACTGGCGCCGCTCGACGGTGCCACCATCGTCGACGGGACGTTCGGGGCCGGCGGCTATTCGCGGGCGCTGCTCGAGGCCGGTGCTTCGGTCATCGGCATCGATCGCGATCCAAACGTGCTCGCTTTCGCCGATGTCCTGAAAGCCGAATTCCCGAGTCGATTCAGATTCGTACCCGGCGCTTTTGCCGAGCTCGATGAGCTTGCCGCCGGTCCGGTCGATGGCGTGGTGCTCGATATCGGTGTGTCCTCCATGCAGCTCGACGAGCCCGGCCGCGGCTTCTCCTTCCTGCGCGAAGGGCCGCTCGACATGCGCATGGGCGGGGAGGGCGACACCGCCGCGGACCTCGTGAACTCGCTCGAGGAGGCCGAGCTTGCCAATTTGCTCTTCGCCTACGGCGAGGAGCGCAAGTCGCGCCGCATCGCGCACTCGATCGTCGCGGCCCGCGCGGCGCAACCCATCGCGACAACCGCCGAGCTGGCGCGACTGATCGAGGGCGCCATTGGCCGCAAGCCCGGCGACATGCATCCGGCGACGCGCAGCTTCCAGGCGCTGCGCATCGCCGTGAACGACGAGTTCGGCCAACTGGTCGAAGGGCTGTTCGCAGCCGAGCGGCTGCTGACCGAGGGCGGTCGTCTCGCCGTCGTGAGCTTCCATTCGCTCGAAGACCGCATCGTCAAGCGCTTCTTCGATCCCGAAAAGGGCGCCCCGACCCAGTCGCGCCATCTGCCGCAGGCCGTCGTCGAGGCTTCGCGCTGGACCAGCGTCCCGCGTGCGGTGAAACCTTCGGCGATCGAGACCGGCCGCAACCCGCGGGCCCGCTCTGCGATCCTGCGCAGCGGCCAGCGCTCGGCCGCGCCGGCGCGATCCGTCAACTACGCCGGACTCGGCGTGCCCCGCTTCCGGGGCGCTGCATGATCCGCGTGCTCAACATCCTGCTCGTTTGCACCTCGATCTGCATGCTGGTCGGCGTCTACGCCCTAAAATATTCGGTCGAGGACGTCGCCGCCGAGAAGGTCACGCTGCAGCACACCATCGAACGGCAGAAAGCCGATTTGTCGCTGCTCAAGGCGGACTGGGCCTATCTCAACCAGCCGGCCAATGTCGCGCCGGTGGTCAACCGCCATCTCGTGGCGCTCAATTTGCAGATCTTGTCGCAGGACCAGTTCGGCAGCCTCGACATCCTGCCGATGCGCCTGAAAGCGCCGGACGCCAATGCGCTCAACTCGCTGTTCCAGTCGCTGAACTCGGGCGTCGATCCCATCCAGCAGATCATCTCGGAGTCCAACTGATGGTTGCGCTGGATGCCGGCAGCCTGCCGATTGCCGTCGACGGTGCCCGCAAGTTGCGGGGCGGCCTGACCACGGCGCGAATCCGTTGGGTCATTGCGGTGCTGCTGCTGCTGTTCGCGGCGATCTGCGGCCGTCTGGTGCAACTCGGCATGGTCGTGCAGGACACCTCGATCGAGGGTAAGGCGCGCGACATCATCACCGCGACCCGCCCGGCCATTCTCGATCGCAACGGGCTCGAGCTCGCCGTCGATGTGCGCGTCCCGTCGCTGTTCGCCGAGCCGCGGCGGATCATCGACGTGGACGAGGCTGCCGCCGCCGTTCACTCAGTGCTGCCGGACCTCTCGATCGACTGGCTCAAGCAGCGGCTCACCGGCGACAAGGGCTTCGTCTGGATCAAGCGCGAGCTGACACCCGCGATCGAAGACAAGATCATGCAGCTCGGCATCCCCGGGCTCGACTTCCTCACCGAGAGCAAGCGGTTCTACCCGGGTGGCAATGAGGCTGCGCATATCGTCGGCGCGGTGAACATCGACAACCAGGGCATCGCCGGCATGGAAAAGGCGATGGACGATGAGGACGTTGCCTTGCTGCAGCAGGTCGGGCTGGCCCGCGGCAACGAGCTGGCGCCGGTTAACCTGTCGATCGATCTGCGTGTGCAGCACGTGATGCACGACGTGCTCACCGACGCGCTCAGCCGCTACCGGGCAGCCGCTGCGGCGGGCGCGATGATGGACATCAAGACCGGAGAGATCCTGGGGCTCGTCTCGCTGCCGGATTTCGACCCCAACAATCCGGGCTCGGCGCTGCAGAAGGACACCTTCAACCGCATGACGGCCGGCATCTACGAGCTCGGCTCCACCATGAAGTCGGTGACCATCGCCGGCGCACTCGACAGCGGCAAGGTGAAGATCACCGATACCTTCGATGCACGGTTCGGCGTCCGCTTCGGCCGTTTCACGATCACCGATTTCCACGGCAAGAACAGGATTCTGACGCTCCCCGAGGTCTACAAGTTCTCGTCCAACGTCGGCGCCATCCACATCATGCAGCAATGGGGCAAGGAGAACTTCCGCGCCTTCCTGCACAAGATGCAATTCGACGTGCCGGAGCCCCTGGAGCTGCCGGAGCGCCGTAACCCGGTGGTCCCCAAGACCTTCTCCGATATCGTCGCGGCTACCGCTTCGTTCGGCCACGGTCTCTCGGTGTCGCCGATTGCCATGCTGCGCGCCATGGGCGCCTTCGCCAACAACGGCGTCATGGTCAGGCCGACGATGTACAAGACCAGCCTCGCCGACGCCGAAAAGACCTATCAGCAGGTCATCTCGCCGGAGACCAGTGCCGAGATGCGCTATATCATGCGGCTTAACGCTAATGAGGGATCGGGCTCGCGCATGAATATGCTGGCCCAGGGCTATCGTGCCGGCGGCAAGACGGGTACCGCCGAAAAGGTGGTGAATGGGCGTTACGACACCTCCAAGGTGCTGTCGCTGTTTGCCTCGGTGTTCCCGCTCGACAATCCGCGCTACGCCATGATGATCCTGGTCGATGATCCGCATACCGAACCGGGGCAGGGCGGCCATACTGCCGGCTGGAACGCCGGTGAGGCGACTGGCCGCATCATCGCCCGGGTGGCGCCGATGCTGGGAATCAGCCCCAATTTCGATCCCATGTTGGATAATAACCTTGTGCCCCCCGAACTTCGCTGAGCTGATCGAGGAAGCCGACGTGTCGTTCGCACTCACCGAGTTGCTGAAAGGCGCAGGTAGCAAGTCGCCGCGGCTGAAGGTCGAGGGCGTGAACGCCGACAGTCGCGCGATTAAGCCGGGGGAGGCCTTCTTCGCCATTCCGGGCCTGCATACACATGGCGATGCCTTCGCGGCGCAGGCCCGCGCGAACGGCGCCAAGGCAATGATCACCGACCGCGCTCCGGCGGCCGATCCCGGCATGCCGGTCGTGGTGGTCGAGGATGTGCGCTCAGCTTACGCCCGCGCGGCCGCGCGGCAATTCGCGCCGCAGCCCGAGGTGATCGTCGGCGTCACCGGTACCAATGGCAAATCGTCGATCGTGTCGTTCGTACGCCAGATCTGGGCCGCCTGCGGGCTCAAGGCTGCGAGCGTCGGGACCGTCGGCATCGAGACCAAGATGGGGCTGATCCCCGGCGAGCTGACGACCCCCGATGCGCTGGCTCTGCACCGTGATCTCGGCATGCTGCGCGCGCAGGGCATCGATCACGTCGCCATGGAGGCCTCGAGCCAGGGCCTCGACCAGCGCCGTGTCGATGGCATCGCCTTCAACGCCGTCGCCTTTACCAATCTCAGCCGCGACCATCTCGACTACCACGCCGACATGCAGGCCTACCGCGACGCCAAGGTCCGCCTCTTCACCGACCTCATCGCCGACGGCGGCTCCGCCATCGTCAATGTCGACGATCCGCACTACGAGCCATTCATGTTCGCCGCGCTCAACCGCGGGGTGACGTTGCTGACCATCGGGCGGGACGGAGCCTGGTTTGAAATCCAATCGATCGAGAACGAGGGGTATGGTCAGACCGTGCATGGACGCCTCGTCGGCGAGCCGGTGCAGTTCCATCTGCCGCTGACCGGAGCATTCCAGGTCTACAACGCGTTGGTGGCGCTGGCGCTGGCGACCTCGACCGGGGCGCCGCCCTCGAAGGCCCTCAAGGCCCTCGGCAAGCTCAAGGGCGCGCGCGGCCGGCTCGAGCTGGTGGGCGAACACAATGGCGCGGCCATCTTCGTCGACTATGCCCACAAGCCGGTGGCGCTCGAAACCGCGCTGGCTTCGCTCCGCCCTTACGCGAGCAAGACTCTTCACGTGGTCTTCGGCGCCGGCGGCGACCGCGACAAGGGCAAGCGTCCGATGATGGGCGAGATCGCGTCTCGCATGGCGGACAAGGTCATCGTCACCGACGACAATCCGCGCACCGAAGACGCAAAGGTCATCCGTGCAGAAATCATGGCGGCCGCGCCCAGGGCCAAAGAGATCGGCGACCGCCGCAAGGCCATTGAGACGGCGATCAAGGCGCTGAAGGCCGGCGACGTGCTGCTGATTGCGGGCAAGGGCCACGAGGACTATCAGATCGTCGGCACCACCAAGCACCATTTCTCCGATCACGAAGTGGTCGCGGAGACGTTGAAAGGGCTCTGATGTCCCCACTGTGGACCGTCGCGGAAGCCGTCGCCGCCACCGGCGGACGGGCGGAAAAGCTCGACGACGGTTCGTTGGGGTCGATCTCGATCGACAGCCGCGAAATTGAGGCTGGCGCATTGTTCGTCGCGATCCGGGGCGACAAGCTCGACGGCCACGATTACGTCGTAAAGGCGCTCGCGGCGGGGGCGGCCGCGGCGATGGTCTCGGAAGACTGGTTCAAGGCGCATGGCGGCGAGAAGCTGCTCGTTGTGCCCGAGCCGCTCGAGGGCCTGCGCGCCCTCGGCCGTGCGGCGCGCGCTCGCTCCACCGCCAGGATCGTCGCGGTGACCGGCAGCGTCGGCAAGACCACGACCAAGGAGGCGATCCGCGCGGTACTCGCCGCGGCTGGTCCGACGCATTACTCGATCAAGAGCTTCAACAACCATTGGGGCGTGCCGCTGATGCTGGCGCGGCTGCCGCGTGAAGCGCAGTTCGGCGTGTTCGAGATCGGCATGAACCATGCCGGGGAGATCACGCCGCTGGTGCAACTGGTCCGCCCGCATATCGCGGTGATCACTACCGTTGCGGCGGCGCATCTCGAGTTCTTCAAGTCCATCACCGAGATCGCCGAGGCCAAGGCCGAGATTTTCCTCGGGCTCGAAGCCGGGGGCACCGCTGTCCTCAATGCCGACCACGACTATATCCATGTGCTCTTTGCCAAGGCGCGCGAGGCGCACGTCGAGACCATCGTCACCTATGGCTACGATGCCGAAGCGGACTACCGCATCGGTGATCCGGAGATCGCTGGAAGCCGCAGCTTCGCGCGCGTGACGCATGGCCGCGAAGTGTTCGATCTCAACCTGGGGGTGCGTGGCCGTCACATGGTGGCCAATGCGACCGCGGCGCTCACTGTTGCGATGGTCGCGGGCGTCGATCGCTACGTCGCCCTCGGCGCCCTGGGCGAATTCGCGGCGGCCGAAGGCCGTGGCGAAGCCAGCCGCCTGGGCCCGCCCCACAAGCCGCTGCTGCTCATCGACGAGAGCTACAACGCCAACCCGGCCTCGATGAACGCGACCATGGAGGTCTTTGCGGGGATCGAGCCGCCCGGCGGCAAGAAGGTGCTGGTCCTGGGCGACATGCTCGAGCTGGGAGCGCAGAGCGTTGAGCTGCATCAGTCGTTGAAGACCGCGGCTCTACATACTGGCGCCGTGAGGATATTTCTGATCGGCACTGCTGTGGAATCGCTGGCCGATGCGCTGGGCGAGGACCGGGTTGCCGGCCATGCCCGCCGGATCGAGGACCTGTTGGAGCCGATCCTTCAGAGCCTTGCCTTTGGCGACGCTGTTATGGTCAAAGGGTCCAAAGGCGTTCGCCTCGCTTTGCTGGTCGACAAGATCAAGCAGCGCTTCGGGGTTTCCGCCTAGGACGGGACAGGCTCGGCGCATGCTTTATTACCTCGGCCAGTTGGGCGAGAGCCTCACAGCGTTCAACGTCTTCCGCTACATCACCTTCCGAACCGCCGGCGCCGTCGTCACGGCGCTGTTTTTTGTGTTCCTGTTCGGGCCGCAGATGATCGCTGGCCTCAAGGTGCGGCAGGGCCGCGGCCAGCCGATCCGTGAAGACGGCCCGCAGAGCCATCTGAGCAAGAAGGGCACGCCAACCATGGGCGGCCTGATGATCCTTGCCGGCATGCTGATCTCGACCCTGCTCTGGGCCAACCTGAGCAATTTCTATGTCTGGGCCGTGCTGTTCGTGACCGCCTGCTTCGGCGCAATCGGCTTTTACGACGACTATCTCAAGGTCAAGAAGATGTCGCACAAGGGCTTCTCGGGCTGGCAGCGCCTGACGATCGAGGCCCTGGTGGCGCTGATCGCGACCGTCATCATCGCCTCGATCACCGACACCAAGATTGCGACGCAGCTCATGTTCCCCTTCGTCAAGGGACACGGCCTGCCGCTCTGGTACTTCTTCTACATCTTCGGCGGCTTCATCATCGTGGGCGCGGGCAATTCGGTGAATTTCACCGACGGCCTCGATGGCCTCGCTATCGTACCGGTGATGGTGGCGGCGGCCTGCTTCGGTCTCATCGCCTATCTCGTGGGTTCTGCGACCTTCTCGGAATATCTGTTCCTCAACAACGTGCCGGGCACGGGCGAGCTTTCGGTCGTGGCCGGCGCCCTCATCGGCGCGGGGCTCGGATTCCTCTGGTTCAATGCGCCACCGGCACAGATCTTCATGGGCGATACCGGCTCGCTCGCCCTGGGCGGCGCGCTCGGCACCATCGCGGTCGCCACCAAGCACGAGATCGTGCTGGCCATCGTCGGCGGTCTGTTCGTGCTCGAAACGGTCTCGGTGATCGTCCAGGTGCTGTCGTTCAAGCTCACCGGCAAGCGCGTCTTCAAGATGGCGCCGATCCACCACCATTTCGAAATGCTCGGCTGGACCGAAAGCCAGGTCGTGATCCGCTTCTGGATCATCTCGTTCGTGCTGGCGCTGATTGGCCTGAGCGAGCTGAAGCTGCGCTAAGTCTCACGACTCGCAGAACGCAAGAGCCGGTCACACCTTCCTAACCATCCCCGCGCTAGAGTGCGCTTTGGTCGAGTAGGGAGCTGCCGGGCAGGGCGGCGCAAAGCATGTTCGCACGGGATCGCAAGACTCCCATCGCCGAGTGGTGGTGGACGATCGACAGACAGTTGCTGTCGGCGCTGATCCTGCTGATGGCCGTGGGCATGGTGCTGAGCTTTGCCGCGAGTCCGCCGGTGGCCGAGCGCCTCGGCCTCTCGCCGTGGCACTTCATCATCCGCCAGGCGATGTTCGATGTCCTGGCGCTGCCGGTCCTGATCGGGACCTCGTTTCTCACGCACCGGCAGGCACGGTTCTGGGCGCTGGCCGTCCTGGTCGGCTCAGTCGTCCTGCTCTGGCTGACCCTCAAGCTCGGCGTCGAGGTCAAGGGTGCCAAGCGCTGGGTGTCGCTGCTCGGCAATACCGTGCAGCCGTCCGAATTCGTGAAACCTGCCTACGCCGTGATCGCGGCGTGGCTGTTCTCCGAAAGCATGCAGAAGCGCGGCGTGCTGCCACGCCTCGCGGCGACGCTGATCATGGCGGTGATCGTCGCCGCGCTGCTGCTCCAGCCCGATCTCGGCCAAACGGCGCTGATGCTGTGCACCTGGACGGCGTTGCTGTTCCTCTCCGGTATCTCGTGGTTCCTGATCGTGGGGCTGATGGGCGCCGGCGTCGGCGGCCTGTTCGGCGCCTACTACGTGTTCCCGCACTTCGCCAAGCGCGTCGATGCCTTCCTCAATCCCGAAGGCGGCGGCAATACCTATCAGGTCGACAAGGCCCTCAATTCGCTGCTCGAGGGTGGCTGGTTCGGCCGCGGCCCCGGCGAATCCCTCGCCAAGAAGGTGATCCCCGACGCGCACGCCGACTACGTGTTCTCGGCCGCCGCGGGTGAATTTGGAATCCTGTTCTGCCTCTGCCTCGTCGCGCTGATCGTGTTCATCGTGGTGCGGGCGATGTCCGGTGCGCAGCGGCAGTCGACCCTCTATGCGCGCCTCGCGGTCTCGACGCTGGCGATCCAGTTCGGGTTGCAGTGCGCCATCAACCTCGCGGTAAACCTCAACCTGATTCCGCCCAAAGGCATGACGCTGCCCTTCGTCAGCTATGGCGGTACCTCGACCATCGCCATCGCCTTCGGCATGGGGCTGATGCTCGCCCTGACCCGCAAGCGCCCCGAGGAGCGGATGGCCACCGGGCTGCCGCCGTACCGGCCGAGCACCGCGGTCGTTCCCGCGGAATGAGCACAATCGTGCTGATGGCGGGCGGCACGGGAGGCCATCTCTTCCCGGCCATGGCGCTGGCGCAGGAACTTCGCCGGCGCGGTCATGCCATCCATCTGATGACCGACCATCGGGTCGCGACCTACGGCGACAACTTCCCCGCGCAGCAGACGCACATCGTGCCGTCGGCCACGCCGTCGGTCCGCAACCCATTGAAGTTCGCGGGCGCGGCCTTCAAAATCCTCGGCGGCATCATCGTGGCGCGGCAGAAGCTTGGGGGTATCCGGCCGGATGTCGTGGTGGGCTTCGGCGGCTACCCGGTGTTCCCGCCGTTTCTCGCCGCCCGCATGATGGGCGTGCCGGGCGTCCTGCACGAGCAGAACGCGGTGATGGGCCGCGCCAACCGCGCTCTGGCGCAATATGCGAGCCGCATCGCGCTAAGCTTTGCCAGGACGCAGTACACCGAGCGCTACGCCGGCAAATCCACGCTCACCGGCAATCCGGTGCGGGACAAGGTTCGCGCCGTCGCCGGCACAGCCTATCCGTCGCTCGCCGACACCGATCCGATCCACCTGGTCGTCACCGGCGGCAGCCAGGGTGCGCGTGTCTTTGCCGACCTCGTTCCGGCGGCCATTCTCGCGCTGCCGGAGCCGCTGAGGCATCGCCTCAGGATCGCGCAGCAGTGCCGGCCGGAAGACCTCGACCGGGTGACCGAGGCGTACCGGCAGTCCAAGGTCAATGTGGAGCTTCAGCCGTTCTTCACCGATCTGCCGGAACGCATGGCCAATGCGCATCTGGTGATTGCGCGCTCCGGGGCCTCCACGATCGCGGAGCTGACGGTTCTGGGCCGTCCGGCGATCCTCGTGCCGCTGCCGGGTGCGCTGGATGCCGACCAAAAGAACAACGCCATGCTGATGCAAGCGGCCAATGCCGGCTGGATCATGGAGCAAGCCACGCTTTCGCCACCTTCGCTCGCCAATCGCTTGGCCTCACTTTTCGGTGATCCGGCGACGCTTCAGGCTGCTGCTGTGGCGGCCAAATCGCTCGGACAGCCGCGGGCCGTGGAACAGCTCGCCGACCTCACCGAGGCGGCGGCCAGGGGGACTGACAAATGAAGATGCCGCGCAATATCGGCCCCGTGCACTTCGTCGGCATCGGCGGCATCGGCATGAGCGGCATCGCCGAGATCCTGCACAACCAGGGCTACAAGGTGCACGGGTCGGACAGCGCCGAGAGCGCCAACGTGCAGCGCCTGCGCTCGATGGGCATCGACGTCAAGGTCGGGCAGTCGGCCGATAATCTCGGCGACGCGGCCGTCGTCGTAATTTCCTCCGCCATCAAAAAGGGTAACCCCGAGCTTGCGGCGGCGCGCTCGCGCGGCCTGCCGGTGGTGCGCCGGGCCGAGATGCTGGCCGAGATCATGCGGTTCAAGAACGCCGTTGCAATTGCCGGCACGCACGGCAAGACGACCACCACCACACTCGTTGCGACGTTGCTCGATGCGGCCAACTACGATCCGACGGTTATCAACGGCGGCATCATCAATGCCTATGGCACCAATGCCCGGCTCGGCGATGGCGAGTGGATGGTGGTCGAAGCCGACGAGAGCGACGGTACCTTCGTCAAGCTGCCGGCCGACGTTGCCATCGTCACCAATATCGATCCCGAGCACCTCGATCACTATGGCGACTTCGAGCATGTGAAGGAGGGGTTCCTCAACTTCGTCGAGAACGTTCCTTTCTACGGTTTTGCGGTGATGTGCACCGACCATCCAGTGGTGCAGGAGATGGTCGGGCGCGTGCGCGACCGCCGCGTCATCACCTATGGCACCAACCCGCAAGCCGACGTGCGGCTGCTGGATCTCGAGATGGTCGATGGGCAGAGCCACTTCGCCGTCGAGATCCGCGACCGCATCCGCATGACGCACCTGAGGATCGAAGGGCTCGTGCTGCCGATGCCCGGCGAGCACAATGCGCTGAACGCCACGGCTGCCATCGCCGTCGCCGATCAGCTCAAGGTACCGGCGGAGGCGATCCGCAAGGGGCTCGCGAGCTTCTCCGGGGTCAAGCGGCGCTTCACCAAGACCGGCGTCGTCGGCGGCGTGACGATCATCGACGACTACGGTCATCATCCGGTCGAGATCGCCGCCGTGCTCAAGGCGGCGCGGCAATCGACCAAGCGCGACGTCATCGCCGTGGTCCAGCCGCACCGCTACAGCCGCCTGCACGATCTGTTCAACGACTTCGCCACCGCCTTCAACGATGCCGATACGGTGATCGTCGCACCGGTCTATGCCGCCGGCGAGCAGCCGATTGAGGGCGTGACGCACGAAGAACTGGTGAATCGCCTCAAGGCGCGCGGCCACCGCGACGCCCGCCTCATCGATCGCTTCGAGGCACTGCCGCCGCTGCTCTCGAGTCGCGTCGCGGCGGGGGACTACGTCGTCATGCTGGGCGCCGGCAATATCACGCAGTGGGCGGCGCAGCTTCCGGCCGAACTCGGCAAGGTGATGGGCAAGGAGCCCGAGCAGCCATGATCGCAGCGGCACCGCCCTGGCCCGACCTGATCCCGCAGTTCCAGCCGTGGATCGGGCAGGTGCGCGGCCAGCTCATCCCGAACCAGCTTCTGGGCGAGATGACGACGCTGCGCGTCGGCGGGCCGGCGCAGCTCTTCTTCCGCCCCGCCGACGAGGACGATCTCAGCTATTTCCTGCGCCATCTGCCGGAGGACATCCGCCTCACCGTCATCGGGCTCGGCTCGAACCTGTTGATCCGCGATGGCGGGCTCGACGGTGTCGTCATCCGGCTGCCGGCGAAGACCTTCGGTAGCATCGAGATTCTCGACGGTCATCGTGTCCGGGTCGGCACCGCCGTGCCGGACGTGAAGGTCGCGACCGCAGCGGCCGAGGCTGGCATCGACGGACTCTGGTTCTATCGCGGTATCCCCGGTGGCATCGGCGGTGCGCTTTACATGAATGCGGGCTGCTACAAGACCGAAACCATGGACCGCATGGTCGAGCTGCGCGCCGTGCTGCGCAATGGCGACATCGTCACGCTCAAGCACGCCGACATGGGGTATCGCTACCGCAAATCGAACGGACCGCGTGGCGCCATCTTCACTTCCGCCCTCTATCAGGGCTTCCCCGGCGATCCGGAAACGATCCTCACCGAGATGCGCACCGTCACCGAGCGCCGCGAGAGCTCACAGCCGACGCGGGCGAAGACGGCCGGATCGACGTTCAAGAACCCACCGGGTCATTCGAGCTGGAAGCTGATCGACGGCGCGGGTGGTCGCGGCTTCACCTTCGGGCGGGCACAGATGAGCGAGATGCACTCGAATTTCCTCATCAACATGGGCGAGGCCGACGCGTTCGACGTCGAGACTGTCGGCGAGACGATCCGCCAGAAGGTGCGCGACAAGCACGGCATCGAGCTCAGGTGGGAAGTCCGGCGCATGGGCCATTTCGTGCCGGGGCGCGAGGTGCGCGAGTTCATGGATGGCGCGCCGTTCACGGGAGCGGTGTGATGACGAGGCACGTCGCTGTCCTGATGGGCGGCATCTCCAACGAGCGCGAGGTGTCGCTGAGCTCCGGCCACGAGTGCGCGGCGGCGCTGCGCCGGGCCGGTTTCGAGGTGACGGAGGTCGATGTCGGCTACGACATCGCCGAACGGCTGCGCGCGGTGAAGCCCGACGCCGCATTCAATGCCCTCCACGGCCGCTATGGCGAGGACGGGACCATCCAGGGCGTGCTCGAGTTTTTGCGCATCCCCTACACGCATTCTGGCGTCCTCGCCTCGGCGCTGGCGATGGACAAGCACCAGGCCAAGATCATGTTCAAGGCCGCCGGCATTCCGGTGACCGATCATGTCGTCGCCTCGCGCGCCGAGGTCGGGCGCGCGCACGTCATGCCGCCGCCCTATGTGGTCAAGCCGATCGCCGACGGGTCGAGCTACGGCATCTTCATCGTCAAGGCCGACCAGAGCCATCCGCCGCAGGAGATTCTCGGAGTCGACTGGAAGGGCGGCGAGGAGCTGATGGTCGAGCGCTACATCCCCGGCCGCGAGCTGACCTGTGCCGTGATGGGCGATGTGGCGCTGGGCGTCACCGAGATCGTTACCGACCTCGCCTTCTACAACTATGAGGCGAAATATGCCGAAGGCGGCTCCCGGCACGTCATTCCGGCGCAGATTCAACCGAAAATTTACGACAAAGTGCAGAAGATGGCGCTCAAGGCGCATGCTGCGCTTGGGTGCCGGGGCGTGACGCGGACGGATTTCCGCTACAACGACCGCGCGGGCGAGGACGGCGAGCTCGTCTGCCTCGAGATCAACACCCAGCCAGGTATGACCCCGACTTCTTTGGCCCCCGAGCAGGCCCGCCACGCGGGACACTCGTTCGAGGACCTGGTCACCTGGATGGTGGAGGACGCGAGTTGCAACAGGTAGGCGCAAAGGGCTTCGCCGACGCCCAGCTTGTTGATCCGCGCCAGCTTCCGGTCCCCATCGCCGATCTTCCCCGGCTCGCCCGGCAGAATTTCAGCCGTGCCTGGATCCTGCATCGGACGCTGATCCTGCGTGCCGTGGCCGCCGGCGTCGTCGTTGTCGTCGGCGCCGGATTGCTCGTCGAACAGGACCGGGTCAGCACCGGTGCAACGGCCCTCTATAATCTCGCGCAGGGTGAGTTCGCACGCGCCGGTTTCGGTATTTCCTCGATCAAAATCACCGGGCAGACGCTTACCCGCGAAGCCGATGTCCTCAAGGCGCTGGCGATCACTCCCAATATCTCGACGCTCAATTTCGATGCCGACGCCGCGCTGACGCGGATCGAGGCCATCCCGTCGGTCAAATCGGCCAATATCCGCAAGATCTATCCCAACGAGTTGCAGGTCACGATCACCGAGCGCGAGCCGATGGCGCGCTGGCGCATCGGCGACAAGACCTGGCTCGTCGATGAGGGCGGGAACCCGATCGTCGCCGATGACGGCAGCTTCAAATCGCTGCCGCTGGTCGTGGGGCAGGGGGCCGCCGACGATGCGATGGTGATGATCCACGCGCTCGACAAGTATCCGCAGATCACCGAGAACCTCGCTGCCCTGAGCCGGGTCGGCGACCGGCGCTGGGACCTGATCTTCTATTCCGGCCTGCGCGTGCAGCTGCCGGAAAACGGCACCGCGCAGGCGCTGAGCCAGCTCGACCAATACCAGACCGACGACCAGCTTCTCGATCGCGACGTCGACGTCATCGACATGCGCGTGCCGGGGATGCTGTCGCTGAAGCTGGGGGATCTCGCCAACCAGGCGTGGGCCGAGTTCAAGAAAAAGAACAAGCATGCCGCCAAGGGTGGCGATGCCGAGTACGAGACAGCCGCAGAGCGTGCGGCGCAGAGTAAAGCGCAATGATCACCGACATGATGACCGCGCGGCTGAAGCCCGTGCAGCCGGGCAAGACGACGCTGATCTCGGTGCTCGATATCGGCTCGACCAAGATTTGCTGCGTGATCGCGCGCCTCGCGCCGCGACCCGAGGGCAAGGCCCTCAAGGGGCGGACCCACACCGCCGAGGTCATCGGCTTCGGCTATGGCGCCTCGAGCGGCATCAAGAGCGGCGTGATCACCGATCTCGACCAGGCCGAGCAGGCCATCCGTACCGTCGTTGGCATGGCCGAACGTGCGGCTGGATTGACGGTCCAGTCGGTCGTGGTCAACGTCACGGCAGGCCGCCTGGGCTCCGAGACCTTCTCGGCCACCGTCAATCTCGGCGCGCAAGAGGTTGAAGTCGCTGACATTCAGCGGGTTCTTCGCGCAGTGAATCAACGCAGCGTCCGGCCGGAGCGGTCGATCGTCCATGCGTTGCCGATCGGCTACGCGCTCGACGGACAAAAGGGGGTCAAGGACCCGCGCGGTCTGGTCGGCGAAAAGCTTTCCGTCGACGTCGCGGTAATCAGCGCCGAGACGCTGGCGATGCGCAATATCGAGCTCGTGCTCAATCGCTGCCACCTCCAGATCGAAGCGCTGATGGCGACGCCCTATGCCTCGGGCCTCTCGACGCTGGTCGACGACGAGGGACAACTCGGCGTGGCGGTGGTCGACTTCGGCGGCGCCACGACGACGGTGGCGGTGTTCGCCGAGGGGCATCCGGTCTACTGCGATGCCCTCGCCATCGGCGGGCACCATCTGACGCTCGATATCGCGCGTCAGCTCTCGGTTTCGGTGGCCGACGCCGAGCGGCTGAAGACGGTCTATGGCAGCGTACTGCCCGGCCAGTCCGACGAGCGCGAGATGATCTCGATCGTCCCGGTCGGCGCGGGGGCCGACGAAGCGCCGGGCATGATCCCGCGCTCGTACCTGACGCGCATCCTGCGTCCGCGGGTCGAGGAAATCCTCACCGCCGTACGCGACCGCATGCAGGCGACGGGCATGATGGATGTCTGCGGCCGCCGATTCGTCCTCACCGGCGGCGGCAGCGAGCTCACTGGCCTGCCCGAGGTCGGCCGGCGCCTGCTCGGTCGCAACGTTCGTAGCGGCCGGCCCATGGGGATTTCCGCCTTGCCCGAGATGGCGCGTGGCGCCGCCTTCGCCACCGTCGCGGGCATGCTGGTCTACCCGCAGGTCTGTGCCCAGGAATTCGCCGAACCCCGTCAGGCGGCAAGACTCACCGGCACCGATGGCTACTTCGCGCGCGTCGGAAGCTGGCTGCGGACGAGCTTCTGACCGTCGGACGTGGTTAATTCTCCGTAAAAATCACGGGTTAGAGCGTCGCATTCTGCATCTTCGTTAACGGCTTGGCACGGATTGTTAGGAGCCGGTTAACGAATTGGCGACTAACAATTGCCCCATCCCGCCAGTGCCATGGGGCCGTACATGACGATCAATCTCGCTATCCCGGATATCCAGGAGTTGAAGCCCCGTATCACCGTGTTCGGTGTCGGCGGCGCTGGCGGAAACGCCGTTAACAATATGATTATGCAGGGATTGGACGGGGTCGACTTCGTCTGTGCCAATACCGACGCGCAAGCGCTGGCGCTCAGCAAATCGCAACGCATCATCCAGCTCGGTGTATCGGTGACCGAAGGACTCGGCGCGGGTTCGCATCCGGAGGTCGGACGGGCCGCGGCCGAGGAAAGCTTCGACGAGCTCAATGATCACCTGAGCGGCTCGCACATGGTGTTCATCACGGCGGGCATGGGCGGCGGCACCGGCACCGGCGCAGCTCCGGTGATCGCCCGGGCGGCGCGCGAGCAGGGCATCCTGACGGTCGGCGTCGTCACCAAGCCGTTCACGTTCGAAGGCAACCGGCGCATGCGCCTCGCCGACGACGGCATCGACGAGCTGCACCGGCATGTCGACACGCTCATCGTCATCCCGAACCAGAACCTCTTCCGCGTCGCCAACGAGAAGACGACCTTCGCCGATGCCTTCAAGATGGCCGATCAGGTGCTGTTCTCCGGCGTGAGCTGCATCACCGACCTGATGGTCAAGGAAGGCCTGATCAACCTCGACTTCGCCGACGTCCGCGCCGTGATGCGTGAGATGGGCAAAGCGATGATGGGCACCGGTGAGGCCTCCGGTGAGAAGCGCGCGCTGACCGCGGCGGAAGCCGCGATCGCCAATCCGCTGATCGATGATTCCTCGATGAAGGGTGCCAAGGGCCTCCTGATCTCGATCACCGGCGGCAAGGATCTCACGCTGTTCGAGGTCGACGAAGCCGCGACCCGCATCCGCGAGGAAGTCGACCAGGACGCCAACATCATCGTCGGCGCCACCTTCGACGAAGCCCTCGACGGCCTGATCCGCGTCTCGGTGGTCGCCACCGGCATCGAGAAGGACGCGATTGCCCGCAACAGCCAGGCCGCCAGCGCTCCGGTTGCGGCTGTCGCGGCCCCGCAGGCC
>DATMTK010000177.1:0-8418 GCA_035564755.1 Devosia sp.
GCCGCCCCGTCCGTTGCGCGGATGGCCTGCGCCGCCCGCAGATGGGCGATTTCCCGGTGCCACTGGGCGAGGGAATGCTGCGTATCGGCGACGAGCCCGCGTGCCCCGCGGTAACAGGCCAGGCCTTCCTTCGGCGCCCGCCGTTTTTTCTCGATCTGCACCGTCTGCATGCGCTGTATGCCAAATGGATGATGACCGGGTCGACAATTACATCGGCCAACGCTTGGGCAAAATTATGGTAGAATATCGATCTAGTCAACGGCGGATCATAGGGATCGATGGCCGGCGCAGCGGGATCGCAGGCCCTTTCGATAACAAACACGTGATCGCCGCATCGCGGCGCCTCGCGGCGCCGCTTGCTTTGGCGCGGGTGCGCGAGGGTCAGAGGCGCGGCACGGTGCCGAGGTCGCTGCCCTGCACGAAGAGCGCGGCGGCGGTTTCGAGGCCGCGGCGGTCGTCGTCGTCGAAACGGGCGGGGATCGGCGCGTCGAGATCGAGGACGCCGAGAATCTTGTCGCCGTCGCGCAGCGGGAGCACGAGCTCGGAGCGCGAGGCGGCGTCGCAGGCGATGTGGCCGGGAAAGGCGTTGACGTCGGGAACCACGATGGAACGGCGTTCTGCAACGGCGGTACCGCAGACCCCCTTGCCGATGGCGATGCGCACACAGGCGGGGCGGCCCTGGAACGGACCGACCACCAGGCCGCCGGTCTCGGCATCGAGGAAGTAGACGCCGGCCCAGTTGAGGTTCGGCAGGCGGTCGAAGATGAGCGCCGACATGTTGGCCGCATTGGCGATGGCGTTGCGCTCGCCGGAGAACAGGCCCGAGAGCTCGAGGGCCAGCTCGCGATAGAGCGTGGGCTTGTCGGTGGGCGGAGTGGCGCGAGGAGCCAGCATCACGAGCTGCCGGCGCCGTCCTGGCGGACGAAGGCGATGCGCAGCATGTTGGTGGCGCCAGGGGTGCCGAGCGGGATGCCGGCGGTGATGGCAATGCGGTCGCCGGGCCGGGCGAGGGCCTCGTTGTAGGCGATGATGCAGGCGCGATCGACCATGTCTTCGAGGTTCACGGCGTCGGGCGATTCGACGCAGTGGACGCCCCAGACGACGGAAAGCCGGCGCACGGTGCGATGGTTGGGCGAGAGCGCCAGGATCGGCTTGCTCGGCCGCTCGCGCGCAGCGCGGATCGCGGTCGAGCCGGAGCTGGTGTAGGTGACGATGGCGGCGAGATCGAGGGTCTCGGCGACCTGCCGGGTGGCGGCAGAAATCGCGTCGGCGGCGGTGGCCTCGGGCTCGGCGGCCTGGGCGCGGATGATGCCGCGATAGTTGATGTCGGATTCGACGGCCATGGCGACCTTGTTCATCATGGTCACGGCTTCGACCGGATACTGGCCGGAGGCGCTCTCGGCGCTCAGCATGACGGCATCGGCGCCCTCGAAGACGGCGATCGAGACGTCCGAGACTTCGGCGCGGGTCGGCACCGGGGAGGTGATCATGCTTTCGAGCATCTGGGTCGCAACGACCACGGGCTTACCGAAGCGGCGGGCGACGCGGATCATGCGTTTTTGCAGCCCGGGGACCTGCTCGAGGGGCATTTCGACGCCGAGGTCGCCGCGGGCGATCATGAAGGCGTCGCAAAGCTTGATGATCTCTTCGAGGCGCTCGACGGCCTGCGGTTTTTCGATCTTGGCCATGACGCCGGCGCGACCCTGGACGATCTTGCGCACGTCGATGATGTCTTCGGGGCGCTGCACGAAGCTCAAGGCCACCCAGTCGCAATCGGCGGCGAGGCCGGCGAGCAGATCGTCGTGGTCCTTCTCGGTCAGGGCACCGACGGGCAACAGCGTGTCGGGCAGGCTGACGCCCTTCTTGTCGCTGAGCTTGCCGCCGTAGATCACTTCGGTCTCGATGGCGCCGCCGCCGACGCGGGTCGCCTTGAGCTGCAGCTTGCCGTCATCGAGCAGCAGACGGTCGCCGACCGAAACGCTCTCGATGATCTCGGGATGCGGCAGGTTCACGCGGTCCCTGGTGCCGGGGGTCTCGGAGCTGTCGAGGGTGAACTTCTGGCCGGCGACGAGCTGGATGGCGCCGTCGGCGAACTTGCCGACGCGCAGCTTGGGGCCCTGCAGGTCGACGAGGATGCCGAGCGGATGGCTCAGCAGCCTTTCGACGCTGCGGATCTTCTGCACGGTATCGCGCATCAGCTCGTGGCTGGCGTGGCTCATATTGATCCGGAAGACATCGGCGCCGGCGCGGGCCAGCTCCTCGATGACCTTCTCGGAACTGGAGGCCGGCCCCAGCGTGGCGACGATCTTCACCCGTCTCAAACGTCTCATCAGTCAATCGTCCCCAAGACCAGTCCGTCGTTCAGTCCGTGCCGCCGCCGCCGGCATCACCGCCATCGGTGCCGGTGTCCGTGCCCTGGCCGGTTCCCTGATCGGGAGGTCCGGTCGTGGCGTCGTCGGGCGGCGCCTGGTCGCCGTTGTCGGTGCTTTGCGTGTCGTTATTGGTCGGATCGGTCAATTGCAACGTCCAATCCGGCTTGTTCTGGGTATCGACCTCGAAAAAGCCGGTGCGTTCATAACCGCGGGCCAGGCAGTCCTCGACGCCGAAGATGGTGAAGCTCTCGTCGCGGGTGCACATGTAGTTGTTGCCCTGCCAGGCGCCGCCGCCGATGTCGTCGGCGACATAAAGATAAAAGTAGTGCGATTTCACCGTGGTGAGGTCGCCCTGGTAGACGATGGCGCATTTGGTGGGCGGGGCGACCCACCAGCCTTCGGACTGCCAGCCCTTTTCGGCGCGGTAGCCGAGGGCGATCGAGACCTGGTTGGACGACTGGTTGCAGACTCTCAAATCGGCATAGGCCGGGGCGGTGGAGAGGGTGAGGCCGGTGAGCATCAAGCCGGCCAGCATCAGGGCGAGACGAAGCAGGTGCACGGGCCGGCCGAGGAGCATGGAGGACGCCTTTGGTTTGAGCGCGCGGGGCGGCGCGCTGTCAACGGCTAATCACCGGATTTGGCGGAATTGCGGGCCGCCGTGGCCCGGCGAGGAGCGCGGCGGCGGGGCAGGGCTTTCCACAGGGACGGCAGGAGGTGTGGACAGCGGGGGAACGGCCTTGATCGGCGGCGGCCGAGAGGGTTCAACGGGCGTTCGTTTCGTTACCGAGGTAGTGCCCGTGGCCAGAAAGCCCACCGTGTCGTCAGACAGCGTCGCCCAGGACCAGCTCCGCGCGTTCATCGAGCGCATCGAGCGGATGGAGGAAGAAAAGCGCGGCATCGCCGACGACATCAAGGAGATCTATGCCGAAGCCAAGGGCAATGGCTTCGACACCAAGGTGCTGCGGCAGATCGTGCGCATCCGCAAGCAGGACCATGCCGAGCGGATGGAGCAGGAGGCGCTGCTCGAGCTCTATATGGCGGCGCTCGGCATGGCGGCGGCGCCGCGCGACAGCGATGAGGATGAATAGAGCGGCGTTCGCCTAAGCTGGCCGAAGGGCGCAGGTTTGCACGGGCCTGCTCAGAACAGGGCCTGTGCCAGCCCAAACAGGGCCAACAGCAGGACCACCGACCACGACGGCAGCCGCCAAACGGTCAGCAGGAGAAACCCCGTAAGTGCGGCGGCAAAGTCGGTCGGAGTGAAGACGGCACTCGTCCAGACCGGATCGTACAGGGCAAGGGCCAGCACGCCGACCACCGCCGCATTGGCACCGCGCATCGACGCCTGCGCCCAGGGGCGCCGACGGAAGCCGTCCCAGAACGGCAGCATGCCGTAGACCAGCAGCAGACCGGGCAGGAAGATCGCAATGAGGGCGATGGCCGAGCCAGCCAGGCCGTTCGGCCACGGCTGCACGGCTGCACCGAGATAGGCGGCGAAGGTGAAGAGCGGCCCGGGCAGGGCCTGCGCCGCGCCATAGCCGGCAAGGAAGGCCGGCTGGTTCACCCATCCCGGTGCGACCACCTGGGCTTGCAGCAGCGGCAGCACGACGTGACCGCCCCCGAAGACCAGGGCTCCCGACCGGTAGAAGGCGCCGAACAGGGCCAGAGCCTGATCGTGATCGCCCAGTTGCAGCAGGGGAAGGCCGAGCAGGAGCAACGCGAACAGCGCCAGGGCGAGGCTTCCGCGGCGCCGATCGACGGGAAACCTGATCTCGCCGCCCGGGATCGCGGCCGGGTCGCGACAGAATTGCCAGCCCAGCAACGCGCCGACAGCGATGGCCCCGACCTGGGCGACAGCGCCTCCGCCGAGGACGACGACGATCACGGCAAGCATGGCGATGCCGGCACGGGTCCGGTCTGGCGTCAGCGTGCGGGCCATGCCCCAGACGGCCTGCGCGACAACCGCCACGGCCACCAGCTTCAGGCCGTGGATCAGGCCCTGGCCGGGGCCGGCCTGGATCGCGGTCGAGCCAAGGGCGACCAGCAGCATGACGAGGGCCGAGGGCAGGGTAAAGCCGCACCATGCGGCAAAGCCACCGAGCAAGCCGCCGCCGCGCAGGACGCCGAGCGAAAAGCCGACCTGGCTCGACGCCGGTCCGGGCAGGAATTGACAGAGGGCGACGAGGTCGCCGTAGCCTGCTTCGTCGATCCATTGGCGGCGCAGAACGAGCTCGTTGCGGAAGTATCCCAGGTGCGCGACCGGGCCGCCGAACGAGGTCAGCCCGAGGCGCAAAAAGACCAGCAGCACCTCGATGGGATTTCCGCTCCGGGCCTGGCGATCTGCGTCGATGGTCAAGGGGTGCTGCCATGAGTCGGGGACGAGTGGAGCCGGGTTTAGCGTTGGAGCGGCGCCGGCGCCATACGATCATGCGGAAATCCGGTCGAGCGCCGGGAGCAGGAGCGGGGCGGCAGATTTGCCGCCGGCGTGGCAGCGGCATCGCGGGAATGGCGAGGACGACTAGAGCCGGATTTCAATCCTGCCGGTGACGATCGGGCTCGACACGGCAGCGCGGCAGGCCGTCAGAAAGGGGGATAAATGACCTTGCCGGAGGCGGTTCGCCGCGCACCGGGGGTGGGCGCCGCGGCTTCGGCCTGGCCGGGCGCCAGGAGGTGGTCGACCGCGTGGCCATCGAGCAGCAGCCAGTCGGCGATGATGCGGCGATGGCAGCGCCACCACACGGCTTCCGAGCACATCAGCGCCAGCCGGGCCTGCCCGCCGAGGCGGAGCAGCTCGGCGAAGGCGGCGGCGAACTGCGCCCCGAGCGCGTAGTCGGCGTAGTTATGGAAGCTCTGCACGCGCCAGAGGGCGTTGGTCGCGGGATCGACATCGGGCTGCCGCGGCCGGCGGCCGCCGAGGTCGCGCATATGGCGGTAGCCGATCTGGAGCAGCGCCAGCTCACCGGGCAGGGTGTCGATGTTGAAGGCGGGGTTGGTGCGCGAGCGGGGGAAGGCGCGGACATCGAGCAGCAGCGCGACCTCCGCCTCGCGCAGCATGAGGGTGAATTCGGCGAGGCTGCGGGTCGAGTGGCCGATGGTGGTGAAGCGCGCCGGCATCAGTCGATCCGGGTCAGCGCGGTTTCCTTGTGGGCGGCGACATGATCGGTCTTGTCGCTCTTGATCTCGTATTGCGGCGCCTCCGGCGAGGCGCGGTGACGGTGGCCCTTGTAGTCGAAATCGGCGTGATGGACCTTGATGATCGTGCCGCTGACCCGGCCGGCCTCGGAGTTCCAGCTCACGTGATCGCCGACGGAATATCTGGTCATGCGAACCTCCTCACGCCGACAATGCGGCGGGCGCGGATAAGGCTCCGCGGCCGGGCCTAGCGCGCGCCGAACCACCACATGATCGCGCCGACGATGGCGATGGCGACGACCGCCACGATGGCCGCGGTCACCAGCGAGGGCTGCCGTGGCGCAGCGGTCGCGGCGGGCTTCTTGCGGCGACTGGGATCGAACTTGACGATGTTATCGGGCATGGCTCGTGCATAGACCGATGGGGGGCGGGCGTCCACAGCGGCGCGGGTTCAGCCGGTCAGGTCCTTGAGGCCCTTGTCGAGCTCTTCGGCGTAGCGGCGGAGCAGGTGCTTTTCGGTGAGGAGGCCGATGACGTTGCGGTTGCCCAGGTTGTCGAGCACGGCGAGCTCCTCGCTCTCGGCGCGCTCGAAGACCTTGGCGGCGTCGGCGACATTGAGGCCGGGAAGCAGGAAGCGGTCGCGGTAGCGCAGCAGCGGCTCGATGGAGCCATCGGGCGACTGCTCCTCGACATGCGGCTGGTAGGCGTCGGCGACCAGCAGGAGCCCGGTGTAGCGGCCGGCGCGGTCGACGGCGACGATGCGGTTGGCCGAGCCGAGCGGATAGGCGACACGGAACTCGCCCAGGCTCATGCGGTCGGAGATGGTGCGGACATCGATGCGCATCATCGACTGCACCGTGAGGTTGCGGACGCGGCCCACATCGTGCGCCGAGCGGATGCTTTCGCCGCGCAGATGCAGGCGCCAGGTGGAGAAGGAGTAGCCGAACAGCTCGCGCACGAGGAAGGACGAGAGGGCGGCGGCAACGAGCACGGCGGCGCTGATGTCGATGTTGCCGGTGGTCTCGAGCACGAGGAAGCTCATGGTCAGCGGGCCGCCGATGATGCCGCTGGCGAGCGAGGCCATGCCGACCGCCGCGGCAAGGGTGCCGTCGATATGGGCGATGCCGCTCAAATCGAGGACGCCGGCATAGACCTTGCCGAGCAGGGCGCCCATCAGCAAGGAGGAAAAGAACAGGCCGCCGCGGAAGCCGGTGCCGAGCGAGATCGCCGCGGCGAGAAATTTGAGCACGAAGAGCAGGGCGATCGACAGCAGCGCGATCTGGCTGGTCAACTGGATTTCGAGGGCGCCGTGGCCGGTCGAGAGGACCTGCGGCGTTACCAGCGCGAAGCCGCCCATGATCACGCCGCCCAGGATCGGACGGGCCGGCGGCGGCATGCGGAGCGAGGACAGCACGGCCTCGATACGGGCGACCGACAGCATGGCGGCGACGGCGACGCCGCTCGACAGCACGCCCAGCGCGATGAAGGGCAGCGCCTCGTCGGCCGTGATCGGGGTGAACTGGCTCAGCAGGATCGGGGTCTGCACGGCGCCGAGGACGCGGGCAAGGAAGGTGGCGACCAGCGAAGCGGTGATCAGCGGCGCCAGCAGGTTGACCGAATAGACGCCGATGATGAGCTCGAAGCCATAGAAGGCGCCGGTGAAGGGGGCATTGAAGGCGGCCGCGATGGCGGCGGCGGCGCCGCAGCCGACCAGGGTGCGGATTTCGTTGCGGCGCAGATTGAGACGGAAGCCGAGGTGCGAGGCGAGGGCGGAACTGAGCTGGGTGTAGCCCGCCTCGAGCCCGACCGAGGCGCCGAAGCTGGAGGAGATCAGGGTTTGGAGCGTGACGATGACGCTCTCGCGGAACGACATGCGGCCGCCATGGACGGCGTTGGCCTCGATGGGATCGACGGGAGGCCGGGTCCGAAAACGGCGCGCCAGGGCGATGGTGACGGCAAGGACGGCGCCGCCGGCCAGCGGCACGATCGCCAGCCAGGGGGAAACGAGCGAGAACTGGGCGCTCAGCCGTTCCGCCGCCGGCAGATGGAACAGGATCTTGTGGAGCGCCTGGGTGGCCCAGCCGACGAAGGCGACGACCAGCGCGGCGAGGACGCCGGTCAGCGCGGCCAGTATGAGGATGAAGCTGCCGCGGAACCGGCCGGTCTGGGCCGCGACGGCGCTCAGCCAGGAGGCAGGGCGGGCAGAGACGGAGATGGCAAGATCGGACATGGACGGAGGACGACGCGAGCCGCCAGCAGAGGACGCGGAGGACAGACTATGAGCTCCTGCTGTTAAGTAATTGTGGCACTAGTCCTAAATCAGTTGCGCGCCGATGTCGCAGGCGGAGTTGGGCTCACCCACCGCGCGATTTGCCGAGCTCAGGCGATATCTTCGTGCGGGCGGCCGACGCTGCGGTAGCGGAAGCCGGCGCGGTCCATCTCATGGCGGCGGTAAACGTTGCGCAGGTCGATGAAGAGCGGGGTGCGCATGGCGGCCCTGAGGCGGGCGAGGTCGAGCGAGCGAAAGGCCGTCCACTCGGTGACGAGGACGATGGCGTCGGCGTCCTTCGCGATGTCGTAGGGGCCGCTGCCGAAGGCGATGCCGGGCAGCAAGGTGCGCGCCGCGTCCATGCCCTCGGGATCGTAGGCGGCGATCTCGGCGCCGCGCGCCCGCAGGTCCTCGATGATGCGCAGCGAGGGCGCCTCGCGCATGTCGTCGGTGTTGGGCTTGAAGGTGAGGCCGAGAATGGCGATGCGCTTGCCGGAGACACCGCCGCCGATCGCGTCGACGATCTTTTCGACCATGACGCCGTGACGGGCGGTGTTGATGGCCGTGGTCGTCTCGATCAGACGGATGGGCCGGCCGAGCTGCTGGGCGGTGCGGATCAGCGCCTCGGTGTCCTTGGGAAAGCACGAG
>DATMTK010000178.1:0-3386 GCA_035564755.1 Devosia sp.
CGGATGGAGGAGGGGGTCGTCCCGGTGGTGACGGGCTTCCAGGGCATCGTGCCGGAAACCGGCCGCATCACCACCCTGGGCCGCGGCGGCTCCGACACCTCGGCCGTGGCCATCGCCGCGGCCGTCGGCGCTGAGCGTTGCGACATCTACACCGATGTCGACGGGGTCTACACCACCGATCCGCGTATCGACCCCAAGGCCAAGCGGCTCAACCGGATCGCGTTCGAGGAAATGCTCGAAATGGCGTCGCTCGGCGCCAAGGTGCTGATGATCCGTTCGGTCGAGATGGCCATGGCGCACAAGGTGCGGCTGGTCGTCCGCTCCACCTTCGATGACCCGGAGGCGCCGCAGATTGCGCCGGACGGAACGCCCGGCGTGCCCGGTACGCTGGTTTGCGATGAGGATGAGATCATGGAAAAGCAGATCGTTTCGGGCGTCACGCTCGCCAAGGCCGAGGCCAAGATCACGCTGCGCGACGTCAAGGACAAGCCGGGGGTCGCGGCCGCCGTGTTCGGTGCGCTGGCCGACGAATCGATCGTCGTCGACATGATCGTCCAGAACATCTCCGACGACGGCTCGGTCACCGACATCACCTTCACCGTGCCCGACAGCGAGTACGACAAGTCGATCCGCGTGCTGGAAGCGGCCAAGGCCTCGGGCGAGATCGAATACCAGCGCGTCACCGGGTCGAAGGGCGGCGCCAAGGTCTCGGTGGTCGGCGTGGGCATGCGCAACCACGCCGGCGTTGCCGCCAGCATGTTCAAGGCGCTGGCCGACAAGGGCATCAACATCCAGTTGATCACCACCTCGGAAATCAAGACCTCGGTGCTGATCGACGACGAATATGCCGAGCTTGCGGTGCGGGCGCTCCATACGTATTACGGGTTGGACAAGCCGGCGGCCTGACGCGAACGCCCCGGCCGATTAGAAGAGCCGCATCGCTGAACGGAAAGCCGGCTTTCACGTTTCCGCGCGATGCTTTCGGGAGGCGGTGCGGGGCCGCATAACACGGTATGGCGACAGCGATCGGCGGTCCGCGCGTGCTGCTCCGGCAATTGCGCGAAACCATGGCGGAGCCTCTGGCTTCGCAGGATCGCCTCGACAAGATCGTCAATCTGATCGCTGTGAACATGCAGGCCGATGTCTGCTCGTTCTATGTGCTGCGCGACGACGGGGCGCTCGAGCTCTTCGCCACCTGGGGCCTCAAGGCCGAATCCGTGCACATGACGACGCTGCGCCTCGGCGAGGGCCTGGTCGGTCTCATCGCCGCGCAGGCGGAGCCGTTGCGGCTCGAGGATGCCCCGAGCCATCCGGCCTTCGCCTATCGCCCGGAAACCGGTGAAGACCCGTTCCGCGCCTTTCTCGGCGTGCCGGTGCTGCGCGCCGGCCAGACGCTGGGCGTGCTGGTCGTGCAGAACCGCGACCACCGCGTCTATGGCGAGGACGAGGTCGAGGCGTTGCTGACCACGGCGACGATCCTCGCCGAAATGATCGTCACCTCGGATTTCGAGACGCTGATCAGGCCGGGCCAGGACATCGACCTGAGGCGGCCGCGCACGATCGTCGGCACCAGCTTCACCGAAGGCATCGCGCTCGGCACGGTGGTGCAGCACGACCCGCGCGTCGTCGTCGCCAACTTCATCGCCGAGGATACCGAGCAGGAAAAGAGCCGGCTCGAGGCGGCGCTCGCCACCATGCGCCTCTCCATCGACGACATGCTGAGCCATGGCGACATGCAGTCGGGCACCGAGCATCGCGACATCCTCGAGACCTATCGCATGTTCGCCAACGACCGCGGCTGGGTCGACCGCATCGAGGAGGCGATCGACAACGGCCTCACTGCCGAAGCGGCGGTGGAGCGGGTACAGAACGATACCCGCGCCCGCATGCTGCGCTCGACCGATCCCTACATTCGCGACCGGCTGCACGATTTCGACGATCTCGCCAACCGGCTGTTGCGGGTGCTGACCGGCGACGGCACGGCGCCGACGGCGCGCGAGCTGCCCGAGAACGCCATTCTGGTGGCGCGCAATATGGGGCCGGCCGAGCTGCTCGAGTACGATCGTACGCGCCTGCGCGCCATCGTGCTCGAAGAAGGCGGGGCGACCGCGCATGTCGCCATCGTCGCCCGCTCGCTCGGCCTCGTCGCCGTCGGCCGCGCCGACAACATCGTCTCCATTTCCGAGAACGGCGACGACATCATCGTCGATGGTGCGGCGGGAACCGTGTTCCTGCGTCCGACGCCCGAGCTCGTGCAGAACTATGTCGACAAGGTCCGGCTCGGGGCCAAGCGGCGCGCCCACTACCTCGCCCTCAAGGACAAGCCCTCGATCACCAGGGACGGCGTGACGATCACGCTGCTCCACAATTCCGGGCTGGTGGCCGATCTGCCGATGCTGCGCGACACCGGCGCCGAAGGCGTCGGGCTGTTCCGCACGGAGCTCCAGTTCATGATCGCGAGCCGCCTGCCCAAGGTGCAGGAACAGGTCGGGCTCTATCGCGAGGCGATCCGGCTCAGCGAGGGCAAGCCCATCGTCTTCCGCCTGCTCGACGTGGGCGGCGACAAGGTGATCCCATACCTGCGCTCGGCACCGGAAGAGAACCCGGCGATGGGCTTCCGCTCGCTGCGCCTCGCGCTCGACAAGCCGGGCCTGTTGCGCACGCAGGTCCGCGCGCTGCTGATCGCGGCCGATGGCGGGCCGATGAAGATCCTGGTGCCGATGGTCACCGAGACCTGGGAATTCGTCGAGACCAAGCGCGTGGTCAAGATGGAGCTCGAGCGCCTGATCCGTCAGGGCGGCACGCCGCCGTCGCGGCTCGAGATCGGGGCGATGATCGAGGTGCCCTCGCTGCTGTTCGAGCTCGACCATGTGTTGCCCGAGGCCGATTTCGTCTCCATCGGCTCCAACGACCTGATCATGTTCCTCAATGCCGCCGACCGCGCCAATGCGCGCGTCAACAAGGCCTACGATCCGATCGCGCTGCCGCGCCTGCGCGCGCTGCGCCACATCGTCACCATGGCGAGGCGCTACGGGGTGCCGATCACCATGTGCGGCGAGCTCGCGGGCCGCACGGTCGAGGCGCTGGCACTGATGTCGATCGGCATGACCCGCCTGTCGATGTCGCCGCCCGCCATCGGCCCGATCAAGGAGATGATCCTCGGCCTCGATCTGAAGCCGGTGCAGGCAGCGGTCGCCGCCGCCCTCGGCGAAGGCCAGTCCAGCGTGGGCGTCCGCGACCTGCTGATGGATCTGGCGGCCAGGCAGGGACTGGCGATTTGATGACGCAGTGCGTGGGAAAGGCCCCCTCACCCGGAGGGCTGGCGCCCTCCGACCTCTCCCCCAAGGGAGAGGTGGGGCAGGGGCGAGATTGTGCCGCTTTCCACC
>DATMTK010000179.1:0-4745 GCA_035564755.1 Devosia sp.
AACGTCTCGAGCCCGATCGCCCCTTCCGACGCCTCGGCGAAGGGCTGCCTCTTCACCTCGCTGTCCTGCGGATCGTGCGCCGAATGGATGACATCGATCACCCCCGCTTTCAGGGCCTCGATCATTGCCTGCCGGTCGTCCTCCGACCGCAACGGGGGGCTGAGCTTGAAGAAGGTCCGGTAGGGCGCAACATCGTTTTCGTTGAGCGCGAGATTGTTGATCGAGACACCGGCAGTGATGCGGGCCCGGCGCTTGGCGGCGGCCAGCAGCTCGACCGAGCCTGCCGTGGAGACCTGCGCCGCATGGTAGCGCGCGCCGGTCAATGCCGCGAGCTGCAGGTCACGCGCGAGGGGCACCGTTTCGGCTTCGGCCGGAATGCCCTTAAGCCCGGAGATCGTGGCCAAGGCACCGTCGTTCATGACGCCTTCGCCCACCAGAGTGTGGTCGGCCGTATGGTGCATGATCGGCAGATCGAAATTGGCGGCATAGCTCATCGCCGCGCGCATCAGGCCTGCCGACTGGATCGACTGGCGGCCGTCCGTCAGCGCGGCGGCGCCGGCTTCCTTCAGCAGGCCGAACTCCGTGATCTCCTCGCCGGCAAGGCCGCGGGTGATGGCGGCGCTCGGGAGCACGTTGACCTTCGCCGTCGCCGCGGCGCGCCGCACGATGAAGTCGACGATAGCGCCGTCATCCACCACCGGCGTGGTATCTGGCATCAACAGGAAGCTCGTCACGCCGCCAGACGCCGCTACCTCGCCAGCGGTTGCCAGCGTTTCGCGATACTCGTGCCCCGGCTCGCCAGTGAAGACCCGCATGTCGATAAGACCGGGAGCGACGATCAGCCCCCTGGCATCAATCAATGTCGCGCCGTCGGGCACGCCCTGCGGTGCGCCCTCGGCCAGCCCTTCGACCCTGCCGTCGGCGACGAGCACTGCGCCTCGGCGATCCGTGTTCGTCGCCGGATCGACGATCCGGGCGTTGGCGATCACCAGCGGAGCGGTCATGCAACCACCTGCGTGGGGTCGGCAAGCAGTGCATCGAGCACCGCCATGCGCACCGCGACCCCCATCTCGACCTGGTGGGTGATCACCGAGCGCGGGCCGTCGGCGATCGCCGGATCGATTTCGACGCCGCGGTTCATCGGCCCGGGATGCATGACGATCGCATCCGGCTTGGCGAGGCTGAGCTTGTCGGCATCGAGACCGTAGAACCGGTAGTATTCGCGGACCGACGGGATCAGCCGGCCGGCCGCCCGCTCGTGTTGCAGCCGCAGCATCATGACCACGTCGGCTCCCTCGAGGCCCTCGCGCATGTCGGTGAACACTTCGGTCGCCAGCGTCTCTATCCCGCGCGGCAACAGCGTTTGAGGCGCGATCACTCGCGTCCGCACCTGCATGGCGCCGAGCAACAGCAGATTGGAGCGGGCCACGCGCGAATTGGCGATATCGCCGCAGATGGCGACGGTGAGCCCGGCCAGGCGGCCTTTGTGCTGCCGGATCGTCAGTGCATCGAGCAAAGCCTGCGTCGGGTGCTCATGCGCGCCGTCACCGGCATTGATGACCGCACAGCCGACCTTCTGGCTCAAGAGCTCGACGGCGCCGGAGGCGGGGTGTCGCACGATGATCACGTCCGGCTGCATGGCGTTGAGCGTTGCCGCGGTGTCGATCAGCGTCTCGCCCTTGGCGACCGATGACGTCTTGACCGACATGTTGGTGACCTGCGCGCCGAGCCGCTTGCCGGCGATTTCGAAGCTCGCCTGCGTGCGGGTCGAAGGCTCGAAGAACAGGTTGATCTGCGTCTTGCCGCTCAGCGTGGGCAGCGACTTGCGCTGCTGCCGCGACACCGGGATCATGGCCTCGGCGCGGTCGATGAGTTCGAGGATTTCGTACTGGTTGAGCTGGGAAATGCCGAGGAGACTGCGGTGGAGAAAGGGTTTTCTGCCGATGCCCGCCGGATTGTCCATGCGCTCCGTCCTCGATGCGGGCGCGGTCTAGCCCACCCCCAACGCCACGGCAAGCAGGCTCAGCGATTTATCCTTAGGCTGTCGAGAAAGCCTTGGAGAATGTAGGAGGCGGCCAGTTTGTCGACGACCTCCGTCCGCCGGTCGCGCCTGGTGTCGGCCTCGATCAGCATGCGCGTGACTGCCGAGGTGGAGAGGCGCTCGTCCCAGAACACGACGGGAAGTGGCGTCTTCTGCGCCAGATTCCGTGCAAACGCCCGCGTCGACTGGGCTCGCGGTCCTTCCGAGCCGTCCATGTTGAGCGGCAGGCCCAACACTAGCCCCACGGCCTGGTTTTCGGCGATCAGGGCGAGAAGCCGCGCCGCGTCGGCGGTGAACTTCGTCCGGGCGATGGTTTCGAGCGGGGTGGCGGTGTAGCGAAGTCCGTCGGACACCGCGACGCCAATGGTCTTGGTTCCGAGATCGAGGCCGAGAAGCTTTCCGGCTGGCGGCAGCACAGGTGCCAGGCTGTCGTTATCCATCGGATTTCGCTAGCTGGTACACCGGGCGGAGGCAAGGAATCGATGAAGCTCACCTGGTTCGGCGGGACGACGCTTCGCGTGTACGTCGGCGGCGACATCGTGGTCGTCGATCCGGGTCACGCGCCCGCCGGCGTCAGCCGAAGCGAGGTGCTGGCGGGCGCGGACCACGTCGCCGATTTCGGTGACAGGGTTGTTCCGCTGATTGATCCGGCGACGTGGCGGCCGAAGCCGGCCCCACGGGCGATCGATGCCTCTGCGCCGCCCATCGAAGTTGTCCGAATTGCCGAGGAAACCCTGCTTATAGCCGCCGCCGGCGAGCCCCCGCTTGTCGTGCTTGGTGGCGGCGTCGCGCCACGCTTCGGGCGGTGGGCGGATGGCGCGGTGATCGTCCTGACGTCGGCGCGCGAAGCCCTGGTCGCGGAGGCGACGGTCCTGCTCGACGTAGCTCGCCCCAGGCTCATTGCTCTCGCTTTCGAAGCCGAGACGCTCGACACCGTGGTTGCCGAACTTGGGGAGCATTTGCAGGGCACCGGGCTGGTCTCGCTCGAGCCCGGCCTTGCCCTCGAGGTCTAGGCGCGGCTAATAACCGGCCAACTGAGGAGTTTGCCATGTCCGTGGACGCTGCCACCGTCAAGCGCATTGGCCGCCTGGCCCGCATTCGGGTCGAAGACGACGAGGTCGAGAAGTACCAGGGCGAGATCAACGCCATTCTGGGTTTTGTCGAACAGTTGAGCGAGGTGAACGTCGACGGCGTCGAGCCGATGACGTCGGTGACGCCGATGCAGCTTCGCCGGCGCGAGGACAAGGTCACCGATGGCGGCTATCCCGAAAAGATCGTCGCCAACGCGCCGCTGACCGAAGACAATTTCTTCATGGTGCCCAAGGTCATCGAGTGACCGTCACGATCGCCGTCGAGACCCCGCTGCAGGACGATGTGCGCGAACTCGTCGCCCTGCTGAACGCGCATCTGCTGCCGCTGTCGCCGGTCGAATTCCAGTTCAAGATGACCGCCGAACAGATGGCCGGCGCCGACACCACGGTGTTCGTCGCCCGAGACGCGGCCGGCCGCGCGCTGGGCTGTGGTGCATTGAAGATGGCCGGTGACCGCCAGGCTGAGGTCAAACGTATGTTTACCCGGCCAGAGGTGCGCGGAAGGCGCGTCGGGTCGGCACTGCTTGCCGCCATCACTGAGCTCGCCCGGTCCCGCGGAGTACATGTCCTGCTGCTCGAGACCGGCGAGGGCCCGGGATTCGAGGGCGCCTGGCGCCTCTACGAGCGGAGCGGTTTTTCGCGCCGCGGTGCGTTCTTCGACTATCCCGACAGCCAATGGTCGCGCTTCTATGAAAAGTCGCTGGCGATCCCGGCCAGCGCCTGATGTTGCGATAATCCCGTCGCCCCGCTAGGAACGGCCAAGATCTTTCCCGTGAGCCCAAGCCTTTGACCGATCTCACCAAGCTGACGCTTGCCCAGGCCCGCAAGGGCCTGAACGACAAGAGCTTTTCCGCAGCCGAGCTGACCGATTCTTACCTCGCGGCCATCGCCGCCGCCAATCCCAGGCTCAATGCCTATGTGGCAGTGACGGCGGACCAGGCCCGCCAGATGGCGAAGGCCTCGGACCAGAGACTCGCGGCAGGGCAAGATGGTCCGCTCGAGGGCATTCCCCTTGGCATCAAGGACCTCTTCGGGACCAGAGGCGTCCATACGCAGGCTGCGAGCCACATCCTCGACGGCTTCAAGCCGGAATACGAGTCGACTGTCACCGCCAATCTGTGGCGCGACGGCGCCGTCATGCTGGGCAAGCTCAACATGGACGAGTTCGCCATGGGCTCGTCCAACGAGACCTCGTATTACGGCCCCGTCGTGAACCCCTGGCGCTCGAAGGGCTCCAACGCCCAACTCGTCCCCGGCGGCTCCTCGGGTGGCTCCGCATCGGCCGTCAGCGCCTGGCTTTGCGCCGCCGCCACAGCCACCGACACGGGCGGCTCCATTCGCCAGCCGGCAGCGTTCACCGGCACCGTCGGCATCAAGCCGACCTACGGCCGCTGCTCGCGCTGGGGTATTGTGGCGTTCGCATCTTCGCTCGATCAGGCGGGGCCGATTGCGCGGACTGTTGAGGACGCTGCCATCCTGCTGACGTCGATGGCGGGGTTCGATCCCAAGGATTCGACCAGCGCCGATCGGGCGGTGCCGGATTTCGCGGCGGCGGTGGAGCGGGGGGTGAGGGGCTTAACCATTGGTATTCCTAAGGAATATCGGATGGACGG
>DATMTK010000180.1:0-6935 GCA_035564755.1 Devosia sp.
GTCGCGACAAGGTATCGATCGCCGTGACCACCACCTCGTCGCCATTCCGGCAGATCCGCCTCGATCGTGTGAGCCGTGCCTTCGGCACGTTCAACGCGCTCCGCGAGGTTTCTCTCACGATCGAGCGCGGCGAGTTCATCGCGCTGCTCGGCCCGTCCGGCTGCGGCAAGTCGACGGCGCTCAACTGCATCGCCGGGCTGCTCGCCATCACCGGCGGCGGCATCTGGCTCGACGAGCGCCGCATCGACGAGCTGAAGCCCGAGGACCGCGGCTTCGGAATGGTGTTCCAGAACTACGCACTGTTCCCGCACATGAATGTGCGCGCCAATGTCGGCTTCGGCCTCAAGATGCGCGGCGTGCCGCGCGCCGAGGCCGAGAGCCGGATCACGGCCGCGCTCGAGCTCGTGCATCTGGGCAACCAGGGCGTAAAGCTCCCCGGCCAGCTCTCCGGCGGCCAGCAGCAGCGCGTCGCCATCGCCCGGGCCATCGTCATCGAGCCGCCGCTGGTGCTGATGGACGAGCCGCTCAGCAATCTCGATGCCAAGCTCCGCCTCGAGATGCGCGCCGAGATCCGCCGCATCCACAACCAGCTCGGTTCGACCACCATCTACGTCACGCACGACCAGGACGAGGCGCTGTCGCTCGCCGACCGCGTCGTCGTCATGCGCGACGGCCAGATCCGCCAGGTCGGCCGGCCCGAGGAGCTCTACGAGAGTCCGGCGAGCCTCGATGTCGCGGAGTTCATGGGCTTCCGCAACCACGTACGGGGCACGGTCGCCGCCGTCGACGCCGGCCGCGCCACCGTCAAGGTCGGCGACGCCACAGTCGCGGGCCGTGCCACGGCCGGCCTGAAGGCCGGCGACAACGCGACCCTCGTCGCCCGGCCCGACGACGTGACGCTCGGCAGCGGCGGGCTCGGCGCCAAGATCGAAAGCGTCGAATATCGCGGCCGCGAATTCGTCGGTATCGGCCGTGGCGCCGATGGCAGTGAACTGGTGTTCCACACCACGCAGCGCCTCGAGCCGGGCGCCGGCGTCACGCTCGCCGTCGACGCCGCCCGCGCGCTGGTCTTTGCAGGCGGCGTATGAGCAGCGAGGCACCCAGCATTCCCTTGCGCCGCCGCCTGGCGCTGCGCGGCCTCGATGGCACCACGCTGCTGATCCTGCCGGCGTTCCTGTTCCTGCTCGCGATCTTCGTCTATCCGTTCCTCTACGGCCTGTGGCTCAGCTTCACGCCGAAGGCGGGCGGCTGGCTCGCCAACTATGCGGCGTTCTTCGCCGACCCGTTCGAATACAACACCATCTGGACCACGCTGGCGCTGGCCATTCCGGTCACTGTCATCAGCCTGCTGGTCGCCGTGCCGGTCGCCATGCGGGTGCGGCTGCTGCGCCGGCAACGGCTGCTGACCACCATTCTCGTGCTGCCGATCACGCTGGGCACGGTCCTCGTGGCGCAGGGCCTGCTCAATTATCTCGGGCCGCAGGGCTGGTTCTCCAAGACCCTGATGCTGCTGCACCTGATCTCCACCCCGGCCCGCCTCACGCATAACTACTGGGGCGTCTTCGCGTCGCTGCTGATCACCGGCTTCCCGTTCACCTTTCTGTTGACGCTCAGCTACATCACCGGCATCGATCCGGCGCTCGAGCAGGCCGCTGCAACGCATGGCGCCGGTGCCTGGCAGCGCTTCCGCCATGTCTTCCTGCCGCTGCTCGTGCCGGGTCTGGCGATCTCGTTCCTGCTCTCGTTCGTCCAGAGCTTTGCGGTGTTCCCCTCGGCGGTGCTGCTCGGCGCGCCGGCCGGCCCGACCCGCGTCATTTCCATCGCCGCGTACCAGGCGGCGTTCGAGCAGTACGATTACTCGATGGCCTCGGCCATCGCCATGATCATGGCGGCGGTCCAGCTCGTCGTCGTGGTTGTCGTGCTCGGCGCCAGAGCGCTGTTCTATCGTGGCTCGACCGCAGGCGGCAAAGGATGATCCGCGACACCACCATCGGCGCGAAACTGTGGGCCACCGCCATCTGGGTCGTGGTCGGCTTCTTCGTGCTCAATCTTCTGGCGATGATCGCGACGGTCATCCTCGACAGCTTCGCCACGCAGTGGCTGCGCACCTGGCTGCCCGTCGCCTTCACCAGCAAATGGTACCTGTCGGCCTGGGACGAGTTCCAGCTCGGCTCGGTGCTGATCACCACCTTCGAGATCGTCTTCACCGTGGTGGTGCTGGCGGGTGTCCTCGGCGTCACCGCCGCCTATGCGATGGCGCGCCGCGATTTTCCGGGCAAGCGGCTGGTGATGCTGGTGTTCCTGCTGCCGCTGCTGGTACCGCCCATCACCTACGGCATCCCGATGACGACGGTGCTCTACCAGACCGGCGTCGGCGGCACGTTCTGGGGCGTGGTCCTGGCCAATCTCGTGCCCACGGTGCCCTTCGTCATCCTGGTGATGATCCCCTTCATCGAGCAGATCGATCCCAAGATCGAGGCCGCCGCCCGCGTCTTCGGCGCCGGCACGATCCGCCTGTTCCTCCACGTGCTGCTGCCGATGCTGGTGCCCGGCATCCTCGCGTCGCTGCTGCTGGTGCTGGTGCGGACCATCGCCATGTTCGAGCTGAGCTTCCTCGCCGCCGGCCCCACCAGCCAGACGCTGGTCGTGGTCCTCTACTACTCGGTGTTTGCTTCGGGCGTCCGCGCCATCCAGTCGATCGACGCCATGGCGGTGATCTACATGATCACGACCCTGGTCTGGCTGCTGCTGGCGTTGCGCTTCGTCAACCCGACGCAGATCGTCGCCCGGGTGAAGCAACAGCAAGCAACGTGAGGGATCGGCCGTCTTCGGACGAATAGCGGCTGCCGATTTCGAATCGTCGGCGCCGTCGATTTCTGCTTGCTGTCAATCCGGGACAGTGCTTAGCTCCAATCGTTAACATTTTTTTTACGACTAACTGCCGTCCGTTTTTTCTGGGGGCGTTTCATCATGAAGGGTACTGCGCGCCGCGCACTTGCGCTCGCAACGATGTTGCTTTGCCTGAATTTCCCTGCACAGGCGCAACAGCTTCCGGCTGTTTCGGCCCCCAACGGCAAGCTCGAATTCGATGCCGGCGCGCTGACGCTGCCGAGCCCGGGCTTTGTGGGGCGCGCCGCCGGCACCGTCACGCTTCCTCTGGGCGATCGCTTCGGCCTGCAGGCCGATTTCAGCCTGTCGACCGCATCGGGCTTTACCGGCAGCACGGCGCTGCATGTGTTCACCCGCGACCCGGCCTCGTACCTGATCGGCGGCACGCTGGGCTACGTCCGTACGCCGGGCGCCAATGTCGTTGCAGCGGGCCCCGAGGCTGAACTCTACCTTGGTCAGTGGACGCTGGAGGCCTGGGGCGGCGTGGCGCTGAGCACGCCCACCGCTCCGGCCTCGCCGTCGCATGTCGGCGTCTTCGGCATGGGCGGCGTTGGCTACTATCCCAATGACGACTGGAAGCTCAGCCTCGATGTGTCCTCGCTCGATGGCTACAACGCCATCGAGCTCGGCAGCGAATATCTTCTGCACAATGTCGACCTGCCGATGTCGGTCATGGGCACCGCCCATCTCGGGCAGGACGGCGCCATGCGCTTCATGCTCGGACTGCGCGGCTATATCGGGCCCGATCCGGACAAGTCGCTGATCCGCCGCCACCGCGAGGACGATCCGTCCGACCGGGCGGTGGGGCTGATGACGGCGGTGGGCGGCAGCAGCTCACATGGAGCTCCGGCACAGTCGGCGGCTCCGGTGAGTTCGGACAACCAGACCAGCGGCGATGGCGGCGGCAATCCAGGCGGGTCCAACGACGACAATTCGGATGACAGTTGCCCACCGCCGAACGTCGGGTGCGACTAACCCCGCTTCTGCTCGATGATCTGCTCGATGGCGCGTTCGAGCAAAGCGAGGTCTTCGGGACGGCTCATGCGATGCTCGGCGTCGGGGACGATGGTGACCGTCACCGGATCGGTCAGCAGGTGCTCCACCAGCTTCATCGCATGTTCTTTCGGCACGTCCTTGTCCCTGGCGCCCTGGAGGATCGTGACCGGCGCGCCGATTTCGATGGCGCGGCCGAAGAGCAGGTGCTGCCTGCCGTCCTCGATCAGCGCCCTGTTGATGCGATAGGGGTCCTCCGAATACTCGGACGGCACCTCGACATAGCCCTGTGTGCCCAGGAGCTTCTGCGCCCGCCTGGGCATCTGGCTCAGCATCAGCTCGGTCATGTCGGTGGCAGGCGCGATCAGCACGAGCCCGGCGATGCGGTTGCTGCCTGCACGCCGGAGCTCGCGGGCGAGAAGCAGCGCGAGCCAGCCGCCCATCGAGGAGCCGACGAGGATCTGCGGCCCGCTGGTCGTCGTCAAGACGGCGATTGCCTCTTCGAGCCAGCGGCTGATGGTGCCGAGGTTGAAGTCGCCGCCCGACTGGCCGTGGCCCGAATAGTCGAAGCGGGTGACCGCAAGCCCGTGGCTCGCCCCGAACGCATCGAGCGCGCTGGCCTTGCTGCCGGTCATGTCGGAGCGAAAGCCCGACAGCCAGAACAGGCCCGGGGCCCGGCCGGCCCGGCGTTCGACGGCGATCGGGCGACCGTCGGCCCCTGCGCCGACCGCAAGAAATTCGACCATCCGCGTCAGTCCTCGCGCAACCAATGCCACAGGCTTAGACATTTCGGCATGAGCGCTGTCCAGCGCATTGACTTATCAGCGCCGAGTCACGATTTTAGCCGCGCTTCCCCGAGCACAAGTTCAACTGCAGAAGGACATCTGCCATTCGCCGACCCATGAGACCCGTTGCACCCCAGAAGGATGGGCCGCTCAGCAACGAGGATATCCAGTCTCCCGAAGTCCAGCTCATCGACGCTGAGGGCGTCAACCAGGGCGCCATCAAGACGCGCGACGCCATTGCGCAGGCCCAGGAACTGGGCCTCGACCTCGTGATCATCGCTGCCAATTCCACCCCGCCGGTCGCCAAGATGCTCGACCTGGGGCGCTTCAAATATGCCGCGCAGAAGAAGGCGGCCGAGGCGCGCAAGAAGCAGAAGGTGATCGAGGTCAAGGAAATCCAGCTCCGGCCGAACATCGACACCCACGACTACGAGACCAAGATGAAGGCGGTGACGCGCTTCCTCGAGGACGGCGACCGGGTCAAGGTGACGATGCGCTTCCGCGGCCGCGAAATGGCGCACCAGGACATTGGCATGGAACTGCTGGTCAAGGTGCAGCACGAGATGGAGGCGATGGCCAAAGTCGAGTCGTCGCCCCGCTCGGAAGGCCGCCAGATGGTGATGGTGCTGGCGCCCAAGTGACGCCGGCTCGATCGCTGTGAGGATGCAAGGGCGGCGCTGCCGCCCTTTTGTTTCGCGCTCTGGACGGTCCCAGGAAGGCCCGCCCGGTCAACCGCTGCGATATGGGTGGGGTGATACCAACACCACTGTCCAGGTTTCGTCATGGCGGGCATGGACCCGGCCAGCCGCCCATGTGCAGCATCCGCCCCGACGGCGAGCGTCACGCTCCGTCCGGACTTGCCGGAACGTAAGTCAGATGGATCACCTCGGGCCCGATGCGCTCGTGCGCTGCCAGACGGAGAGGTGGGCGGGCGCCGGCGAAGAACGTCTTGCCGCTCCCGGCCACGACCGGGTGGAGGAAGATGTGGTACTCGTCGATGAGGCCGGTTTCGGCGAGGCTCCCCGCAACGTCCGGTCCGGCAATTTCGAGCTCGCCGCTGAATTCGGCCTTGAGCCTGCCGATCTCTCCGACGAGGTCGTCCCGGATCAGGGTCGCATTGGGTCCGACCGACGGCAGCGTTCGCGAGGCCACCCATTTCGGCTGCCGCCGCCAGGCGACGGCGTAGTCCTGTTCGGCGGGACCCCAGCCGGCCTGGTCCTCGTCCCAGTAGCGCATGACCTCGTACATGCGGCGGCCGTAGATGGCGCCGGCGTTGCTCCTGGTATTTTCGATGAAATGCCGGAACAGCACCGGCTCGGGCCTGAAGAGCTGGTGGTCGATATAGCCGTCGAGCGACTGGTTCAATCCAAAGACAAGCTTGGCCATGAGCTGGCTCCTCTCCAGTGATCAATCTCGTGCTAGCAGGCGGTCCCGCGGCCGAACCACCTGAATTTTGCAATCAAATTGGACGTGGCCGCGGCAGAGCCGCGTTGCACCGTCTAGCCACGCCGCCCCCAAATCAGTTACATAACGTCTTATGAGCTTTGACCAGCGGGACACCATCGGCTTTCATGCGGCACAACTGGCCCGGCTGGTGTCGGCGCGGCTGCGCGATGCGCTGGCGCCCCTCGGGCTGCAGCCGGCGCAGGCGGCGGCGCTGATCGAGATCGGACGGGCCGAAGGGCTGACGCAGAAGCAGCTGGTCGAGCGGCTCGACGTCGAGCAGCCGGGCGTGGCGCGCACCCTCAACGGCCTCGAGGCCGAGGGCTGGATCGTGCGGCAGGCCAAGGCGGGCCGGGCACAGGGCCTCTATCTCACCGACAAGGCGCGGGCCGTGGTGCCCGAGGCGGCGGCGGTCACCGCGACCGTCAATCGCGGCGCGCTGGCCGAATTCAGCCGCACCGAGCGGGATCATCTGATCGACCGGCTGGGTGAGATCATTTCGTCGCTGAAGACCGCCTGAGGCTTGCGCTTGTGCGCCTCTGCCTCTATAGACGCCGCTTCCTCGGCCGCAGGAGACTGCGACCGAGGTATTTTGGTAGTCGCGTTGTCGAACCGGAAAAGTGGCTTCCACTTTCCTGACGACGTTCCGAACCGGACCGCCCGGCCGAAAGGCATGCCGTGGCTATCCAGAATGCACCGTCCTTCGGGGCGAAAAACAGGTAGCAAAATGCCAAAGATGAAGACCAAGTCGGGCGCCAAAAAGCGCTTCAAGATGACCGCGTCTGGCCGCGTCAAGGCCGGTGTCGCGGGCAAACGCCACCGTCT
>DATMTK010000181.1:0-6977 GCA_035564755.1 Devosia sp.
CGGCGCCTCAGAGGACGACGACGCCATGCTCACCGGCGCCATTTCCGAGGACGACGCGCCGGCCTCGACCGAGGACACGGCCGACGCCACAGCCGACGACACCGCCGCCGCTTCCGAGGATGCCACGGACGAGACCACGGCCTCGGCGGAAGAGACCGCTGCCGAGGTGGCCGCCTCGACCGGGTTCAACGCACTGGATGCCGGCTCCGAGGAGCTCATCGCCATTTCGGAGGACGAGGACGAGACAGCAGCCTCCGAGGACGAGGCAATGGCCGGCGTCTCCGACGACGAGGACGGCGCTTCGGAGCTCGACATCGCAACCGACGCCTCAGAGGACGACGAAACGGCGGGTGCCTCCGAGGACGACGGGGCCAGCGCGGGCGCCTCGGACGAGGAGACAACCGCCGGCGCCTCCGACGAGGACGCGACCGGCGCCGCCTCGGACGACGACGAAACTGCCGGGGCTTCCGAAGAAGACGCTATTGCGGCTTCCGACGATGAGGCCACAGCCTCGGACGACGAGACCGGGGCAGCCGACGACGACACGGCCGCCATCGTCTGCGTTTCGACCGAGGATGTCGGGGCGGCCGACGACGGTGCCGGCGCCTCCGATGAAGACGACACGGCGGCCACGGACGGCGCGGCCTCAGACGATGAAACCGGGGCCGCCGACGGCGCCTCCGAAGCGGAGGAAACTGTCGCCATCATCGGGGTCTGCACGACAGAGGCCGACGAGGACGACGTTTCGGCAATCGCGCTAGGCGCCGAAGCCGACGGGACCTCGGACGAGGCGACGGAGGCCTCTGAAGCCGTCGAAGCGGAGGATTCGGGTGCCGCAGACGAGCTGGTCGCCGGTGCACTCGAGGCCGCCGAGGCGGACGACGCGGCCGCTTCCGAAGAGGACTTTTCGGCGAAGGCCGAGGACGCCGCCGATGCTTCCGAGCTCTGCTGCGCCTCAGCCGAGGACGATGCCGCCGCCAGATCCGAGGAGGCCGACGCCTCCAGGCTGCTCGACGCACTCGATGAGCTCGCATTGTTGTTGTTGTTGCCGCAGGCGCTGAGCAGCAGCGTCGCTGCCAGAACCACGGGGAGTCCGGCGATCAGTTTGATCTGCATGTGGGGGTTCCTCTTCGGTCGCATTTTTGTTCACCGAGCCCTCGGCGAGGCCCTACGCAGGAAGTGTTACACCATCGAGCGCGGTCTTGCCGTGACCGCTTTATGGCAAGTCACGGTATTTTGCGTAGCTTTACGCGCAACTGGCAAATTCGATCCGTCAATGCGCCAGCGCAACCGCGATATTGACCGCCGCCGCGACGATTACGGTGTTGAAGAAGAACGCGAAAATGCCGTGCACCGCCACCAGCCGCCGCATCGCATTGGTGGTGATCGCGGTGTCGGACGTCTGCGCCGTCATGCCGATGACGTAGGCGAAATACAAAAAAGCGGTGCCGTCCGGGCTCTCGCCGCCCGGAAAATCCAGTCCGGCGGCGACTCTCCCCGACTTTTTGCGGCCACGCTCCTCCAGCGGCGCCTGATAGTATTCGAAGGCGTAGTGCATGGCCCACATGGTGTGCACCGCAAACCAGCCGAGCACCACCGAGGCCACGCTTGCCACAAGTTGCAGCGGCATCCGGTGCTCGCCCTCGCTCACCACGAAGAACAGCGACACCGTCGAGGCAACGACCGCTCCGAGCATCACCAGCAGGATCAACGGCGCCGGTTCGTCCTCATCGGCGGCGCGCGTCTTGAGGAACGGCACATCCATTTTCCGCGCGGCAAGGAGCGTCGTCACCAGATAGACGACAAAGAAGACATTGGCTCCGGTCGCGACGGCAACACTGCTCTCGATCGCCGCAGCGATGCCACCCGCGACCAATCCCAGCAGCACCGCGACGTAAAAATTGCGATGCCGAGTCCAGTTGAAACGCCCCACACTGCCCTCCCGCCATTGCCCTGAGCTTAGCCGCTGGCCGCGTAAGAGAAAACGTTGCCCAAACGTCCCGATGGGCTATGGAGAGGCATGCCGCATCCACGCCTCGCGTTTCATACCTGGCCCGCCGCCGTTTACGCGATCGGTGACGTGCATGGCTGCCTCGAGCAGTTGCTTGCGCTGGAGGCCGCGATTGCCGAAGACGGACAGGGCATCGACGGTGAAAAATGGCTGGTGACGATCGGCGATCACGTCGACCGCGGGCCGGATTCACGTGGCGTCATCGAGCATGTGATGGGTCCGCCGCCCAGTGGCTTCAGGCGGTTCAGCCTGCTCGGCAACCACGAAGCCATGCTGCTCGATTTCCTGAGCAATCCCCTGGCCCATGCGTACTATCTCGATGAAGGCGGCCTCGCGACGCTGCGGTCGTACGATATCGCGCTCGACTATCCGCCGTTCCGCTCGGCCAGCGAGCCGGCGGCGCACCTCGCCGCGGCGTTTCCCCCGGCGCATGCAGACTTCATCGCGGACCTGCCGGTTTATCTCTCCCTGCCCGGCTGGCTGTTCGTTCATGCCGGCATCCGGCCGGGCATTCCGCTGGCGATGCAGACCGACGACGACCTGGTGTGGATCCGGGCGCCGTTCCTGACCTCGCAGCTCACCGGCGGGCTGCGGGTGGTGCACGGGCATACCCCCGGCCGCGACATCGTCACCACGCCGCATCGGATCGACATCGATACGCACTGCTTCCACACCGGCAGGCTTTCGGCCGTGCGCGTCAAGCCGGATGGCACTACGAAATTCTTTTCAGTGACCGGTCCGGTGGTCGACTGGCCCTAGATTGTGGGCAAACCGCTGCCGGGCACCTCGTGCCAGGTGGCGATCTCATAGGTGAAGATGCCGGCGTCGACGCCCGGATCCTCCTCCATCAGGGCCTTCGCCGCCCGTTCCGGGACGGTGAAGACCGAAATGCCCACGATGTCCCCACCGCCCGCCAGCGGCCCAACGAGCGCCATCGTGCCCTCCTCCTTCAGCCGCATGTTCCGGCGCACGTGTTCCCAGACAACGGCCTTCTGCTGCGCCGACCGGACATCCGGCGTCTCATAGGCTGGCCCCTTTTTGAGCAGGACAAGCGTATAGGCCCGGGCCGCGGCCATCCGGCCGCGCATGTATTCATCGGTAATTTCAGTCAAAAGCGGCTCCCCCGAAAGCGCAATGTTAACGCTGTAGCTTAAGCCTTCTCTATTGCTTTGCCGCCAGATTGGCCGGAGATCAACATATCCTTCGGAGCGGCTCCGTGCCGCGGCACCCATGCTTCGCCCCATCGTCGGCCTCCTCGCAGCAATAGCTCTTCTTATCCCGTCGGCGGCGCTCGCCGACGACTGGCTCGCGGCCCAGTTGCGCGGCGACGTGTTCGTCTCCGTCGACAACCACTGGCAGCCGCTGAAGCGCGGCGGCATCGTTCCCGACAGCGAGATGATCCGCACCATGGCCAGCGGCCACGCCACCTTCACCCGCGGCCAGGAGACCGTCGACGTCGGTCCCAACACGCAGCTCCAGATTCTCGACAAGGGACACGCCAAGCCGTTTACCACGGTAAAACAGTATTTCGGTACGATCTCGGTCGAAGCGCAGGTCGAGAACGTGCAGCATTTCGCGGTCGATACGCCGTTCCTTGCGGCGGTGGTCAAGGGCACCCGGTTCACGGTCACCTCCGGCAAGACCGGCTCGTCGGTCAGCGTGCAGCGCGGCCACGTGCAGGTGGAGGACTTCCACAACCATACGCGTACCCTGCTCTCCGTCGGACAAATGGCGACGGTCGACAGGGTCAAGACGCAGGGCCAGATTGCCGTCGGTGGCAGCGGCGAGCTGCCGCCGGTCACCGGTGCCAACGGCAAGCCAGTCAGCTTCGTGGCCGGCAAGAGCGGCGTGACGGTGACGGTCGGCGGCGGACTGCTGAATGCCGGTATCGGAAACAAAAGCGGCGTTACAGTCGGCGTCGGCCAGAACAGCGATATTGCGTCGGCCGGGATCGATGGCAATGGCGGATTGGTCGATGGCGGTGGCAGCTCAGGCGGTAGCGGCGGCCTGCTGAACGTCAATGTCGGGAAGCTGCATATCGGTCTTTGAGGACGAATGACCGGGGGGATCGGGGATCGGGGCATGCGCATACTCGGCCATCTGGCCGTGGTGCTGGCCTATGGTCTGATCATCGCTCTGTTCCTTCTCGGCGCGCTCACGCCGATCGATAACGGGATCCGCGACCTGCGCTTTGCGGCACAGCCGCGGGCCGCGAGCGGCGACTTCGTTTTCGTCGACATCGACTCCAAGAGCCTGGACAGCGTCGGCGTCTGGCCCTGGCCGCGGCATGTCCACGCCGATCTTCTCAACGCGCTGATGGCGCTCGACGCCGGCGACGTGGTGTTCGACGTCGATTTCAGCGTGCCGTCCACGGACAGCGAAGACGCCGCCTTTGCAACAGCGCTGCAGAATGCCGGCGGCTATGCGCATCTCGCCGCATTCCAGCAGCAGAACGGGCACGGTGAAAACGCCTACAATCTGCCGCTCGCGCGCTTTCGCGCCTATGCCGACCCGGTCGCCGTCAACGTCCGCCTCGACAGCGACGGGCTGGTCCGGACCTATCCGTTCGCGCTGCCGATCGGCGGCGAAGCGGTCGCTTCGGTGGCGTCGCTGTTTGCCGATGCCAGGGGCCCCGTCGGCGGCGGCTTCAACATCGACTACGCGATCGACCCCAGGACCATCGACCGGATCTCGGCTGCCGACGTCCTCGCCGGCAAAGTCGACGGCAAGCGCATCGCCGGCAAGAAGATCATCATCGGCGCGTCGGCGGTGGAACTGCGCGACTTCTTCGTGGTGCCGCGCTTCGGCGCCATTCCAGGCGCGCTGCTGCAGGCCCTTGCCAGCGAGACGCTGAAGCAGGGCCGCGCGCTGCAGCCGGCCAATCCGCTGCCGGTCGCCGTCATCGTCGGGCTGGTGGGCCTCCTGGCGCTGTTCGGGCGGCGCCGGCTGCCGGTGGCTTCGGCGCTCTTTACAGCCATCGTCATCTCAGCCGCGGCGGAAACCGCGGCCCTGTGGCTGCAGCTCGACCGCGAATTGCTGGTCGATACTTCGGCCGTGCACGTCGCCGCCGCCAGCCTGGTCCTGTCGGTGTTCGTCTCCGAGCTGGTCCGGCGCGGCGAGCAGCGCCTCAACGCGACGCGCGAGCGCGACGCCGTACGCCGCATCCTCGACCGCGTGGTGAGCGACAATTTCGACGGCGTGGTCATTGCCAATGCCGAAGGCCGGATCGTCGCGGCCAGCCAGTTCGCTGGAACGCTGCTCGAGCGCTCGCTCGACGGCGCCTCGCTCGACGTGCTGCCCGACAAGTTCGCGGTGCTGCTGCGGGCGGCTCTGGACGACAAAGGCGAGCAGGGCGAGTTGACGCTGCAACTGGGCGAGAGCGACCGCGTGCTGGAGTACGTCGTCACGCACTCGAGCGTCGAGCTGGGCAGTGGGCAGAGCCCGGTCGCCTGCCTCACCTTCCGCGACATCACCGACCGGCGGAAGGCCGAGGATCGGCTGCGCTATCTCGGCGCGCACGATCCGATGACCGGGGCCCTGTCGCGCGCCCGGCTGGTCGAGATGATCGAGACGGCCTTTGCCGCCGGACGCGATGTCGGCCTGGTCCTCGTCGACCTTCGGCGCTTCCGCATCATCAACGACACGCTCGGCCACCGGCAGGGCGACATGCTGCTCAAGCAGGTGGTGAGCCGGCTCAGGAGCATGGGTCCCGACGCCGTCGCGCGGCTCGGCGGCGACAGCTTCGCCCTGCTCGTTCCCGACACGCCGGACGACAAGCTGCGCGGCTTCTGCGAGACCGTCGCGCAATGGCTGGCCTTCCCCTACCAGCTCGCCGACAAGCACCAGGCGATCATTGCAGCCAGCGCCGGCGCCACCACCTCGGCGCTGTCGGGCCGCGATGCCGAATTGCTGCTGAGCCATGCCGACATGGCGCTGTCGGCGGCCAAGATCCGCTCGGGCAATGGCGTCGCGCTGTTCACGCCCGACATGGACGAACGACTCAAGAGCCGGCAGGAGATGGATGCTGCGCTCCGTCATGCGCTGGTGCAGCGCGAGTTCCACCTGTTCTACCAGCCGCAGATCGAGCTCGCGACCGGCGAGCTCGCCGGCGCCGAGGCCCTGGCGCGCTGGACGCATCCCACGCTCGGACCCATTTCACCGGCGCAGTTCATCCCGGCGGCCGAAGAAACCGGCCTCATCGTCGAGCTCGGCCGCTGGGCCCTCAACGCCGCCTGCGCGGAAGCCGCCAACTGGCCGGCCGAGCTCAAGATCGCCGTCAACGTCTCGCCCGTGCAGTTCGAGCTTTCCAATCTCGTCGGCGACATCAAGGACGCGCTCGCGCGTACCGGGCTCGATGCATGGCGGCTCGAGGTCGAGATCACCGAGGGCATCTTCGTCAAAGATTTCGAGGCGACCACGGCCAAGCTGCGCGAAATCCGGCAGCTCGGGGTCGGCATCGCGCTCGACGATTTCGGCACCGGCTATTCGTCGCTGAGTTATCTGGGACAGTTGCCGGTCGACAAGCTCAAGATCGACCAGAGCTTCACAAAGCGCCTGCCCGCCGACACCGAGGCCGCGGCGATCATCCGGGCCGTGATCGGGCTCGGCGAATCGCTGGGCAAGCGGATCATTGCCGAAGGCATCGAGACGGCCGACCAGGCCTGGATGTTGCAGATGATGGGGTGCCGCCTCGGCCAGGGCTACCATTTCGGCCGGCCGATGAGCGCCGCCGATTTCGCCGAGCGGCTGGCCGGTTCCGATAGCCTCGCCATGTCCGCCTGAGGCTTGCTGGCGAAGGCCTCCGGATGCTAGCAGACCGCGAGAGCCGGCATAGCTCAGTTGGTAGAGCACCTGATTTGTAATCAGGGGGTCACGGGTTCAAATCCTGTTGCCGGCACCACGGTCCAGCGCGCCGCCGGCGGTCACCACTCCCACCGGACAAGACAAGGCCCGCCGCATGCGGCGG
>DATMTK010000182.1:0-14048 GCA_035564755.1 Devosia sp.
CAGGCCGAGGGCAAGATGGACAAGGCCGCCGGACAGGTTCAGTCCGCGGTGGGCAAAGCCAAAGACGATGCCCGCAACGCACTGAAGCACTGAGACGTAACGACACCTCGGTGCAAGGCCGGGAACTCACGCTCGGCTAACGACAAGAGGCCGCCCCATTGGGGCGGCCTTTCGATTTGTGGGCAGATCGGGCAGGTTGGCCCGATGCTCGCCAATATCCTCACCGGGCTTGTTGCCCTCATCCACATCTACATCCTGATCCTCGAGATGGTGCTCTGGGACACGCCGCGCGGCCGCAGGGCGTTCGGCACGACCGAGGCCTTCGCCAAGGAGAGCAAGGTGCTCGCCGCGAACCAGGGGCTCTACAACGGTTTCCTCGCCGCCGGACTGATCTGGGGCATCTGGCTGGGCGATGCCGGTGATCCGGTGAAGATTTTCTTCTTGCTCTGCGTTGCAGTCGCCGGCGCGTACGGCGCGGCGACCGTGCACGTCCGCATCTTGCTGATCCAGACGGTGCCGGCGCTGCTTGCGCTGGCGGCGGTGATCTTGACGTAGCGGCCAAAAATACGTTAGTGACTAACAAATGAAAGTCACTATCGTTAATCGATCATGAGCTTCCGGGACGAGAAGCGCCGGCGGACCATGCGCGAAATCCAGAGCGCGGCGCTCGATCTGTTCGAGGCGCGCGGCTACGACGCAGTATCGGTGGAGGCGATTGCCGCGGCTGCCGGAGTTTCGGCGCCGACGGTGTACCGCAATTTCGGCACCAAGGAGCGGATCGTCCTGTGGGACGATTACGATCCGGACATGCTGGATGCGATCGCCGCCGAGACGCGTCGCGCCAAGCCGCTTGCGGCCATCGAGATCGGCCTCGTGGGAGCGCTCGACCGCATCTACGAGGCCGATGCGCGGCGCGTCTTCCGCCGGTCCAAGCTGGCGGTGAAAGAGCCGGCGCTGCGGCTCGCCAACGCCCCGGCGCTGGCCGAGATGCGGGCCCAACTGGGGGCGGTGCTGGTCCTGAGCTATGCGGGCATGTCGGAGGCGAGGGCCGACTTGCTGGCGGCGGTGGTCGTCGTGGCGCTCGAGATCGCCGTCAACCGCTGGATCCAGGAGCAGGGCAGGGAGCCGCTGCGTAGCTATTTCCGCGAGGTTTTCGCGGATTTGAGGAGCGTCGTCCTGACCGAGGGAGCGACGGCATGAGCACGCTCGTGATCCGCGCCCGCCGCTGGCTGACGGCCCGGCATCTTGCGCAACTGGGCATCCTCGCGCAGATGCTGGCGGGCTTCCGTACCGTCGGCGAATATTTCCGGCTGCAGTGGGAGGGCGGCGCCATCCCGGCGATCGTCGGGCCGCTGCTGCTTGGGGCCATGCTCGCGATCGCCGGAGCGCTCGTCAGCGTGGTGCTCCACGTCTTCGGCCGCGACCGGCCGGCGATCAGCACGACCATCGTCACCATCGCCGGGCTGATTGCATACAAACTGATCGCATTGCCGACACTGGGCTGAATTGCGGCAGGCCGCCGATTCGCGCTAGTTTCGTGTCGCGCGGGGGCGCGCGAGCGAGGTTCGCCCATGTGGGACTTCTCGATCGGCCGCACGCTTGGCCTCATGGGGCAGACGCTGCCCTTCATCGTTTTCCGGATCATCGTCTATTTCGGCATCGCCGTGGCCTATGTGCTGGTGACTGGCGTCGGTGTCGGCATCGGCTGGGGCGTGGGCGCCTTCGGCAGCCCAGACTTCCGCGCCGGCACCATGACCTGGGGCGGGATCATCGGCTTCGTGCTCACCGCCGGCACGATCTACATCCTGCGCGAATACCTGCTGTATGTCGTCAAGGCGGGCCATATCGCCGTGCTGGTCGAACTGATCGACGGCAACCAGATTCCGCAGGGCCAGGGCCAGATCAACTATGCGACCGAGATCGTGCGGACGCACTTCGCCGAGACCAACGTGCTGTTCGGCGTCGACCTGCTGGTCAAGGGCGTGCTCGCGGCCATCCTCGGCCTGATCCAGGGCATCGCCTCGTTCCTGCCGATCCCCGGGCTCAGCAACGTCGTGGGGCTGGTCCGCGCCTTCCTGCGCGTCGCCATCGGGCTGATGGACGAAGTGGTGCTCGGCTATCTGTTCCGCACCCGCGCGGTGAACCCCTGGCAGGGCGCACAGACGGCACTCGTCCTCTACGCGCAGAACTACAAGGTGATGCTCAAGAATGCCGCGTGGCTGACCGTCATCATGTACGCCCTGTCATTCGTGGTGTTTCTGGTCATGCTGGCGCCCGCCGCGGCGGTCGTCTGGTTCCTGCCCAACGCCTGGGGCGCCGGCGGCTTCATCTTTGCCATCCTGTTTGCCTGGGCGGTGAAGGCAGCGCTCATCGAGCCCTTCGCGATCGCGGCGATGATGGACGTGTATTTCCGGGTCATCGAGGGCCAGACGCCCGATCCGGCGTGGGATGCACGTATCGGCGAGGTGTCGCGCAAATTTCGCGAGCTCAAGGAAAAGGCAGCCAACTGGATGGGCGGCCGCCCGACATCCACAGCGCCATTCACAGCCCCTGGAGGCCCGGTGGTCTGAGCGTCGCGGGCAGGCTAAGGTCGGCCCGATGCGCTACGCCTTGATCGAAACGGCACTCGGCACCTTCGGCCTCGCCTGGACCGACGCGGGCGTGGCGCGCGTCGCGCTGCCGGGGCGCGACCGGGCGCGGACCGAGATCTGGATTTCGCGCGATCCGGCCGAGCCGGGCTTTCCGGACGGTCCCTATGCCGGTCTGCCGGAGCGCATCCAGCGCTACGCCGATGGCGAGCGGATCGACTTTTCCGATGTGCGGCTCGATCTCGACGGGGTGCCGGAGTTCAACCGGCAGGCCTATGCCGAGCTCCTGAAGATCGGCTATGGCGAGACCACGACCTACGGCGCGATCGCCCGGACGCTGGGCGATGTGACGCTGTCGCGCGCCGTCGGTACGGCCATGGGCCAGAACCCCATTCCGCTGATCATCCCGTGCCATCGGGTGATGGGAGCAAACGACAAGCCAGTGGGCTTTTCGTCGCCGGGCGGGGTGACCGCCAAGATGCGGATGCTGGCGCTCGAGCATGCGGCCTCACCAACGGGGCAGTATGCGTTCGGGTTCTGATGCGTCCACGGAGCGCTATCGCCGGTTCGTCGCCGACACCATGGCGAAACGGATTCCGCTCATCATCAAGAACACCGAGGAAGGCTGCGACGCAGAAGCGGCCGGCCGGCTGCAGGCGATTGGCCGCGCCGTGGCAGCCGACGCGCCGATGGTCGTCGACCTGAGCTACTGGCCGTTCGAAGGCTGGGAGGAGATGCCGGCCAAGGTCAACGGCAAGCGCATCTCGGATGCGCCGTTCTTCGATTTCGAGTTCTGGCTTTACTTTCGCATTCTCGAGGCGGTGCGCTTCGGCGAGACGCGGTTCGATCCGTTCCGCGCCATCAAGCATCGCGAGCTCGACCGGCATCTGAGTTGGGCGGACGAGGCGATCGGCCGGACGACGACGCTGACGCAGGGGCTGAACCTGTCGCTCGACGCCAACGCGCACGATCTGTCGCAACTGGGCGGCCCGAGCGCGAGCCACGACGTCGGCCGCGAGGAACTGCAGATCGAGCCGCTGAGCGTCAGCCGGCTCAATCTTGTCACCGACAATTTCGGCGGCGAGTTCGTGGCCGATCTGGTGCTGGCAATCGTCGCGGCCGAGGCGGGGACCGAGGTTGTCATCCACGTCAAGCAGGTGCCGATGTTCGTTTCGGATACGACCGCGGACGACGTGACGATCCTGTTCGACCGCATCGACAAGACGAGCCCCTTCGGCGCGCGCCTGCAGGCAGCCACCGAACGCGGCGGCATCCGCTTTGCAACGCACCCCTTCTGGTCGGCGCCGAAATTCTTCGACCGTATGCCGGTGGCGGAGCTCGGCCGCGGCGACGTGTTGACGGTGGTCAAGGGCGACCTCAACTTCCGCCGCCTGATCGGCGACGTGAGCGTCCCGGTCGATACGCCGTTCCAGTCGCTCGCCACGCTCCCGGCGGCGCCGGTGCTGTCGCTGCGGTCGATCAAGTCGTATTGCCTCGCCGGCATGACGGACTGGCCGGCGAAACTCTCCAAAACCAAGTTTCCGATGGACGGCTCGATCGTCGCGGTGCAGCGCGTGCCGGTGCGTGATGCGGCTACTGTTTCCGCCGAAAGCTCTTCAGATGCGGTATCGCCTTTACGACGCGCTCTGCGATGGCTTCGATCGGAAGTGTGACCGGCTCGGTGATCTCGTTCTCGTCGGGGCCGGGAGGCTCGAGCGTGGCGAACTGGCTCGACAGCAGACTCGCCGGCATGAACTCATGGACGCGGTGAGCGATGCGCTGGCCGATCAGCTCCTCCGAGCCTTCGAGATAGACGAACAGGACCGGCTCGCCGGCCTGTGCCGTGAGGTAGTCCCGGTAGGAGCGCTTCAGCGCAGAGCAGGCACCGACGGCCACGCCCTTCTGCTCCGCCGCGTCGTGCAGGGCATGGGCGAGGGAGGCCAGCCACGGCCAGCGGTCGTCGTCGGTCAGTGGGATGCCGGCGTGCATCTTCGCCTTGTTGGCCTCGGAGTGATAGTCGTCACCCTCGAGGAAGGGCGCGTGGAGGCGCCGCGCGATGGCCTTGCCGACGACGGTCTTGCCGCTCGACGAGACGCCCATGGAGATGATGATGCGCGAGGGAATGAGGGCCACGGGATCCGCTTACATATCAGTTAAGTGTGGTCCGACAGCGGATAGCCGACCCGCTGCGGTCGCTCAACAGTAAATGTGAAAGCGCTGTCATGCGCAATCAAACGGTCGCGATGAAACCGCCGTCGACGTAGAGGATGTGGCCGTTGACGAAGGCCGCCGCATCCGAGCTCAGGAAGATTGCGGCGCCGCCGAGCTCTTCGACCTCGCCCCAGCGCGCCATCGGAGTGCGGGCTTCGAGCCAGCCATTGAACTTCTCGTCCCTGACCAAAGCTTCGTTGAGCTCGGTTTTGAAAAAGCCCGGCGCGATGCCGTTGACGTTGAGGCCATGCCGCGCCCACTCCGACGCCATGGCGCGGGTAAGGTTGGCGACTCCTGCCTTGCTCGCCGCGTAAGGGGCGATGCTCGGGCGCGCCGCACCGCTCATCAGCGAGCAGATGTTGATGATCTTGCCGCGGCCGCGCGGGATCATCCGCTTCGCGGCGGCCTGGCCGACGAGATAGACCGAGGTGAGGTTGGTGCGGATGACCTGCTCGAACTTGTCCTCCGGGAACGCCTCGAGCGGCGCGCGGTGCTGCATGCCGGCGTTGTTGACCAGGATGTCGATGGGCCCGATCTCGCGTTCGACATAGTCGACGGCGTCGTTGACGCTCTCGGAATTGGTGACGTCGAAGGCGACGGCGCGGGCACGCGCCCCGGAGTCAGCAAGGCTCGCGGTGGCCTCGCCCAGCGACTTGGTGTCGCGCGAATTGAGGATCACGTCGGCACCGGCGCCGGCCAGCGCCCCGGCGAGGGCGAAGCCGATGCCGCGGCTCGAGCCGGTGATGAGGGCGCGTTTTCCCGCGAGGCTGAACTGCGAAAGACTGTCCATTGGTCATACTCCGATCGGCTGGCTCCACTATCGCAGCATGAGGCGCGATTGGGGAGCCTGACAGCGCTGACAGCCAACGTTTTCGGGGCGCTTTTGCGCTGGCCAAAGCCGGTGTCGCGTGCCAAAAAGCGCGCGGAAAAGAACCCCTTGCGCCTTGGAGGAGCCTTCATGCCGTCTGCCGATATCGGCCTTATTGGTCTTGCCGTGATGGGCTCCAACCTGGCGCTGAACATTGCCGAAAAGGGCTATACGATCGCGGTCCATAACCGCACGGCCAGCAAGATCGACGACTTCATGGCGACGGCCAAGGAGCAGGGGCTCGACGGCAAATGCGTGCCCGAGGCGGACCTCAAGGCCTTCATCCAGGCGGTGAAACGGCCGCGCTCCATCATCATCATGGTGAAGGCCGGCAAGCCGGTCGACGAGATGATCGAGCAATTGCTGCCGATGCTGGAGCCGGGCGACGCCATCCTCGAATGCGGCAACTCGCTCTATACCGACACCAACCGCCGCTTCGCCTACCTGCAGCCCAAGGGTATCGGCTATCTCGGCATCGGCGTGTCGGGCGGCGAGGAGGGCGCGCGCCACGGCCCCTCGATCATGGTGGGCGGCGCCGAGGCGCAGTGGAAGAACGCCCAGCCGATCCTCGAGGCGATCTCGGCCAAGTTCAACGGCGAGCCGTGCTGCGCCTATCTCGGCGAGGGCGGCGCCGGCCATTTCGTCAAGACCATCCACAACGGCATCGAATACGGCGATATGCAGATGATCGCCGAGGTTTATGGTGTGATGCGCGACGGCATGGGGATGAACCCCAAGGCCGCGTCGGATGTGTTCAAGGGATGGAACAAGGGGCCGCTCAACTCGTACCTGATCGAGATCACCGGCTACGTGCTCGAGGCGATCGAGCCGAAGACGGGCAAGCCGCTGGTCGAACTGATCCTCGACAAAGCGGGCCAGAAGGGCACCGGCGTCTGGTCGGCGATCGCCGCACAGCAGCTTGGCGTGCCGGCCACGGCGATCGAAGGGGCGGTCGCGGCCCGCTCGATCAGCTCGCGCAAGGACGAGCGCGTCGCGGCCGAAAAGGTCTACGGCAAGCTCGCCGGCCTCGGCAGCCACAAAGTCGATCTGGGCGATCTCGAAAAAGCGCTGCTGGCCGGCAAGATCGTGTCCTACGCCCAGGGCTTTGCCGTGCTGCAGAAGGCGAGCGAGGAGAATGGCTGGAACCTGCCGCTCGCCACCATCGCCAAAATCTGGCGCAATGGCTGCATCATCCGGTCGCGCTTCCTCGATCAGATGGCGGCGGCCTATGCCAAGGGCGGCGCGCAGAACCTGCTGATGGTGCCGGACTTCATCGCCATCATGAAGGACGCGCACAGATCGCTGCGCAAGATCGTCTCGGCGGCGGCGCTGGGCGAGTTCCCCATGATCTGCCTTTCGGCCTCGCTCGCTTATTTCGATAGCTACCGCCAGGCGCTGGGGACGGCGAACCTGACGCAGGGCCAGCGCGACTTCTTCGGCGCGCACGGCTTCGAGCTGATCGACCGCCCTGGCGAGCAGCACGGCACCTGGCCGAGCACGATCGGGAAGTAGCAACTGTCAGCAGTCCGTCAAACCTGCTGCTAATGCGCTGAAATGTCTCGTTAATTCGAGAGGCACAAGCTTGTCTTCAGGCGTTCGAGTCGATGTACTCGGATGGTGAGGGAGACCTGCGATGCCTTTGCGTTCCGATCCTGCCAATGACGGCTATGGCCTGACGACGGCGCAGATCGTCTATCACATGCCGGATCACCTGCAGGTGCTGCAGGAATTCGTCTGGCAGAAGTTCGACACGTTCCCGGACTTTCCGGCGCTCGGCAAGTTCCTCGGCTTCTGGGAGGAACAGATCGAGGGCCCGATCCACTCGGTGACGGTCGCGCATGCGCGGCTGATCAAGCCGGCCGAGATCTACGAGCTGCGGCGGCAACTCCATTAGATCGGCGGCTGGACCTCCTCGTCGCTGCGCTTGTTCGGATTGGGGACGTGCATCTGGCCCGGCGGCGACATCTCGGGGACGCGCGGATGGGTCGCAACGCTCGGCTTGTGGCCGAGATCGAAGCGAAGCGCGATGGCGGTGAACATCACCACCGCGCCGGCAGTGAGGATCGCCGCGAAGATGAAGGGCGCCCCCGGGAAGTAGCCGGGCGAGCCCTCGCCGTAGGTGAAGTAGGCGAAGATCTGCGTCGCAGCGAGCGGTCCGATGATCGTCGCCAGCGAGTTCGCGGCATTGACCGCGCCCTGCAATTCGCCTTGCGCATTGTCGGGCACCTGCCGCGACAGCACGCCGTTGATCGCCGGCGCGGCGAGGCCGCTGACGGCGCCGATGACGATATAGAGATAGACGTATTGCGAGTGGTGGATGAAGGCGATGCCGAAGAAGGCGACGGTCGCCGCCAGCATGCCCAGGACGACCACCGGCGTTTCGGTGAAGCGCTTCACCAGCGGTCCGACGCCGAAGGCCTGGAACAGCGCAAAGACCACGCCGAACAGGCCAAGCGTGCGGCCGATCTGCGAGGACGAGAAGTTGAAGACCTCGATGGTGAAGTAGTTGTAGACCGAGGGGAACGCCTGCGCGGCCGTGGTGAACAGGAACAGCGCCAGCATCAGCCACAACACCACCGGGTATTTGCGCAGCGAGAGCAGTGCGCCGAACGGGTTGGCGCGGCGCAGGCTGAACGGCCGGCGGTGCTGGTGATCGAGCGATTCCGGCAGCACGAACAGGCCGAACAGGAAGTTCGCGAAAGCGAGGCACGCGGCGGCGTAGAACGGCACCTTCGGTCCGTATTCGCCGAGTTCGCCGCCGATCACCGGGCCGATGATGAAGCCGAGGCCGAAGGCCGCGCCGATCAGCCCAAAGCGCTGGGTGCGCTTATGCGGGTCGGTGATGTCGGCCATGTAGGCGGTGGCGGTTGCGACGGCGGCGCCCGCGACGCCCGAAACGAGGCGGCCGATGAACAGGTACCAGACCACGGGGGCGAACCCCATCATCGAGTAGTCGAAAGTGAGACCCAGGAGCGAGCCGAGCAGCACCGGCCGGCGCCCGAACCGGTCGCTGAGATTGCCCAGGAACGGCGAGAAGATGAACTGCATCGAGGCGTAGACGAAGACCAGCCAGCCGCCGAAGACCGCTGCTTCCGCCACGCCGCCGCCGGTGAGCTGCTTGATGAGCTCCGGCAGCACCGGGACGATGATGCCGTATCCCACCATGTCCAGAAGGATGGTGATGAGGATGCAGGCGAGGGTGAGGGGGGAATCTTTCCGGTGGGCGGCGGCCATAGAGCCTCTATGGTTGCGAGGGCGGCAGTTGACACAGGGGAGGCGACAAGCGCAAGCGCGAAGCCCGGTTTCGCCTAGGTTTGCCGTGCACTCCTGTCGGGTAGAGGCACGGCGGGTTCAGGTGCGGCGTCGAAGCCGTAGAGCCAGTCGAGCCGCTTCAGGTGGCCGTGCGGTCCCTGCATCTTGAGCACCGCGTTGCGGCCGAGCGTGAACGGCCACTCCATGTGGTAGGCGAAGCCGTTGAAGTCGGAGATCTTGCGCACGCGGTCGACGCGCGGGCGGCGCATCGCCTCGAAGCGGCGGAAGGCCGAAGCGGCATCGGGCTCGGTCATCAGCAAGGGAGCGAGGATCGCGGCGTCCTCGATGCCCATCGCGGCACCCTGCGCCTGGAACGGCAGCATGGCGTGGGCCGCATCGCCGATGAGGCCGACGCCGCCATCGGACCAGACCGGCGCATCGACGGTGTCGACGATCCAGTAGCCCCAGCCGCCTTTGGCGAGCGAGATGATCTTCTCAAAGACGGGCGAGGCCGCCGCCGCCCAGGGCAGCACTGGCTCGCGCGGCGGGTTGTCGCTCGCAAGAGCGTCGGCCTTCTGCTTGACGAACAGCGCGATGTTGAACTGCTTGCGGCTCGGCAGCGGATAGCAGACCGCGTGATAGCCGGGGGCGAGCAGCATGGTCGTACGGTCCGAGGCGAGCACGCCCTTCATCAGGTCCATGCTGACCGTCGTGCGCCACGCCACGAAGCCGGAATAGCTCGCGGCCGGACCGTTGAGCACGCGGGTACGGGTCTCCGAGCGCACGCCGTCGGCTCCGACCAGGGCAAAGACGCGGGCGCTGCGGCTGGTTCCCGCCGCCTCATCCAGCACCAGCGAGGTGCCGCGGGCATGGTTGACCGCGTCGAAGCTGCGGACGTTGAACAAGAGGTCGATGTTGGCGAACCGCTTGCACGCCCGATAGAGCGCGTCGGCGAGGTCGGCGCGGTGCATGACCGCGTATGGCACGCCGTAGCGGCGGCGCATCACGCCACCCAGCTCGAGGCTCACGACCGGCCTTTTGGCCCGATACGGATAGACGTCGATGGCCTGCGGTTCGAAGCTGCGGGTCGAGATGGCCTTGTCGAGGCCGAGCTGGTTGAGGACGCGGCGGGCATTGGGACTGATCTGCAGCCCGGCGCCGACTTCCTGCACCTTGGGGTTGCGCTCGAGCACGACGACCGTCGCCCCGAACTTGGCGAGCGCGAGGGCGAGCGTCATGCCGGCGATGCCGGCTCCTGCGATGTAGATGGTCCGGCCGGCGGCCATGGGGAACGATCAGGCGTGTTCGTCCTGGTAGACTGCTGAAAGTGGCTGCGACATGCCCGGTGCGAGCTCGGGATTGAAGATGTAGTGGGTCGAGCAATACGAGCAGACGGCCTCGCTGTCCTTGCCCATGTCGATATAGATGTGCGGATGATCGAACGGCGGCAGGGCGCCGACGCACATGAATTCCTTGGAGCCTACTTCGATGCGCTTCAGCCCCTCGGTGTTGTGGAAATGCGGGGTGCCGGAATGAGCCATCGTGCGATCTTTCGTGTCTGCTTGGCGAACGGGCGGACCATATAGAAGCCAGTGTGGTTTTTGAAGGACCGCGCGGCTATTTAGGCGCTCATGCCAAGCTTTCTCTCCGACGGAATCGAAATCGCCTACGAGGTTTACGGCGAAGGCCGCCCGATCCTCCTGATCCACGGCTTTGCCTCGTCGGGGGTGATCAACTGGGTCAATCCCGGTTGGGTGGACGCGCTGCAGTCGGACGGCTGGCAGCCCATCACCATCGACAATCGCGGGCATGGCGGCTCGCGCAAGCTCTACGATCCAAAACTCTATTTCGCCCATGAGATGGCGGATGACGCTGCGCGCCTGCTCGACCGGCTGAGCCTCGGGGCCGTGCCGGTCATGGGCTATTCGATGGGCGCACGGATTGCGGCGTTCCTCGCGGCCCGGCATCCGGCGCGGATCAAATGCGCGGTCTGGGGCGGCATGGGCATCAACCTTATCACCGGTCTTGAGGATTCCGAGGAGATCATCGCCGCGCTGACGGCGGATTCATTGTCTGAAGTGAAGGGCGCAACCGGTCGCCAGTTCAGGATTTTCGCCGATCACTCCAAGGCCGACAAGGCGGCGCTCGCGGCCTGCATGATCTCGTCGCGCGAACCGATGCCGCCGGAAACCGTGCGGTCGATCATCCAACCCACACTCGTTGCCGTCGGTCAGACCGACGATATGGCCGGCGATCCGCACGCGCTGGCCGAACTGCTGCCGCATGGCGAGGCCTTCGTGATCCCCAAGCGCAACCACATGCTCGCGACCGGCGACCCCAGGTTCAAGGCAGCAGCGCTGGAGTTCCTGCACCGCCGCGGCTGAGGGATGGGAGCCATCATCGCGTTCCGGCCAGGTGAGATCGCGCCCGGCTCCGCCTGAGGCGCAGCCGATCACTGCAAAATGTGAACCATTTGGCTGCTCCGGGCTTGGTTCGGAGCGCGCATTTGCCGTATATCGGCATCCTGCGATGGAGACTTTCCCATGAGCGTATCGCTCAAATCGTCCACGGTGGCGGCGGTCGATCCCCTGTGGGACGCGGTGCGCGCCAACGCCCAGGAGATCGTGGCGACCGAGCCCGGATTGAGCTCGATGGTGATGGCCAATGTGCTCAACCACGAGCGGTTCGAAGATGCGCTGGCACATCGGCTCGCCGAGCGCCTCGACCATCCGGACGTGTCGGCGGATCTGATCCGGCAGGCGTTCCATGACGCCTTGCTGCTGCGCCCGCAGATCGCACTCGAGTCGCGCGCCGACCTCGCAGCGACGCTGGAGCGCGACCCGGCGACGCATCGCGCCATCGTGCCGTTCCTCTACTTCAAGGGCTACCAGGCCATCCAGACGCACCGCTTCGCGCATGCATTGTGGAACGCCGGCCGCCGCGACTTCGCGCTCTATCTGCAGAGCCGCTCGAGCCAGGTCTTCCAGGTCGACATCAACCCCGCCTGCCGCATCGGCAAGGGTATCATGCTCGACCATGCCACCGGCTTCGTCGCCGGCGAGACCGCCGTCATCGGCGATAACGTGTCGATCCTTCAGGGCGTGACGCTGGGCGGCACCGGCAAGGCCGACGAGGATCGCCACCCCAAGATCGGCGACGGCGTGCTGATCGGCGCCGGGGCGATCATCCTGGGCAACATCCGGATCGGCGAATGCGCCCGCGTCGGCGCGGGATCGGTGGTGGTCAAGGATGTACCGCCGCGCGTCACCGTGGTCGGCGTGCCGGCCCGCATCGTCGGCGAAGCGGGAGCGCCGCAGCCGTCCTCGGTGATGGACCAGGTCGCGTCTTTCCTGGATCAGAGCGGCTGACTGCCGAAGTTTGGCCGCATCCGGGCCCGAAAAGCCGCCTCCCGGGATTGCCCCGGGCGGTCGAATGCCTATTGTGGCGCCGAACAGCTAGGAGCGGCGGATTTGAATCACCCCGAGATCATCAAGCTGCAGAAATATCTGCAGCTCAAGTTCAACAGCCGCGCCATCGACGTGCGTCCCCGCCAGAAGCAGAACGACAGCGTCGAGGTCTATCTGGGTGAAGAGTTCCTCGGGCTGATCTATCTCGACGACGAAGACGGCGACAAATCCTACAACTTCCAGATGGCGATCCTCGAAGAGGATCTGGACGAGGTGAAATGATCGTCGCCACCACGAACGATCTGCCCGGCCACCGCATCGTGCGTGTCATCGGTCTCGTTCGCGGCATCACCGTGCGCTCGCGCAGCGTTCTCGGTACGCTGGGCGGGGCGCTGCAGTCGATCGTGGGCGGCAACCTGACTCTGTTCACGACGCTCGCGGAAACGTCGCGACAGGAAGCGCTCGACCTGATGATCGAGCACGCGACGGCGCAGGGCGCCAACGCGGTGATTGCCATGCGCTATGACAGCAATGAGATCACCGACGGCGTCACCGAGATGCTGGCCTACGGCACCGCCGTGGTGGTCGAAGAGGCCTAGACGGCCCCGATCTGGCTGAGCAGCGGGTGCAGTTCGGCGTCGAACTTCTTCCAGTTGACGAGAATGTCGTCGTCGAAGCCATAGACCGCCGCAATCCCCGAGCCGAGATAGACCGTGCGCAGGCATTTGCCCGGCTGGCCGTCGGCGATCGGGGCCTGGCACTTGGCGACAAAGGGCGAGGGGGCGATCGGGTCGTACCACACCGTCTCGTTGTCGTAGCCGTCGCCGGCCGCCATGGGCTTGCCGATCAGGCCGGGCGGACCGGCGAGTTGTTGCTGCCCGAATTCGTGCAGGTAGACGCCATCGAGCAGTGAAGCACTGGGTCGGACCCGGCTGCGCTGCGTCAGCGTCACGTCGATGCTGCGCATGGCGCCGTCGGGCCCGAGGGGAATAGTCAATGTCAGATCGACCTGTTTCGCGAAGCTGGCCGCGCCCTGGTCGTCATTGCCGTTCATCCAGCCGACGGGGATTTCGAGCGTCGTGCCGCCCAGTGTCCGGGTGACCAGCCGCGCCGGCGCCCCCGCACCGGGAGTCCCGTGCTCGGCGCCGCTGATGAGGTAGGCGGCGCCCAAGCCCAGCAGGGCCGCAAACAGCGCGATGACGCCCAGATTGAAGCCCACGGAATGGACTTCGCGTTTGCCTGCCAGCGCTGCGGCGGATGACGCCATGGGCAAATTAACCAGTCGGTAGGGACGTTGGTGACAGCCAATCACGCGCCCCATATGATTAACGAAGGGTTAACAGAGCCGCGCGACGAGACGCGGCGCGTTGAGGCGTTGCGTCATGATGTTCGAGTTGATGCTGGCGGGCTTCATCATGGTGGTCGGGCTCGCCATCGCGGGGTCCGGGACCTACTTCTACCAGTGGGTGTTCCATGAGCAGGCGATGCTGCGCTACGACGGCAAGACGTTCCTGCATACGCTCGGCCATCTGGCCATGAGCTTCCTGTGTGGCCCGTTCATCATGCTGCAGCTTGGCTGGAAACAGCAGGACGATGGCACCCTGTCGGTCGGCTCGGTGTTGCTGAGCGCGCTGGTGGCGTTCGGCTGGGCCTTCATCACCGGCCTGTTTTTCCTCGGGTTCTATCTGGCGATCGTTCCCTAGAGGCCTGTTCCAACGGGGG
>DATMTK010000183.1:0-14871 GCA_035564755.1 Devosia sp.
GAGTGATGCATGCGGCCGGAGCGATTCCGGAGACGTTTGGGATTCGCCCTGTGTGGCGCGGCTCCGCTGACCCTGCTGTCGGCCGCCCCGGCGTTGAGCCAGGGGCCGACCGTCAACTTCGTGGGAAACGTGCCGCTCGCCGTCGCGCTGGGCACCGGCGCCGTCGCCGTGCTCGCGGTCGTGGCGCTGCGCAAGCTGCTCAACGATACGCGTGCCAACCAGAGGCGCTCCGGCGAGCAGGTCGCGACGCTTCGCGCCCTGGTCGACGACTACGAGGCGCTGCTCTCCGGCACCGGCGAGATCACCGTGGTGTGGAACGCCCGCGCCACCGGCCCCAAGTTTCTCGGACCCGCCGCGGCCGTGCTGCCACCGGGCCGCCGCACCGAAAACATTCTCGATTTCACCGGCTGGCTGGGCGAGGCGGACGCCGCAACGCTCGCCGCACGCCTCGCCGATTTGCGTTCCGGCGGCCAGAGCTTCGATTTGATGTTCACGGCGCGCGACGGTCGCCAGGTGCGTGCCATCGGCTGGTCGCTGGGCGCCGGCGTCGCCATGCGGGTGCGTCCCACGCTCTACCAGCCCGGCCAGAAGCTGCCGAGCCGGTCCGACGATCTCGCCTCGGTGCTCAGCATGATTCCCGATCCGGCGGTGCTGCTGGGCGAGGGCAGGACGGTCGTTCTGGCCAATGCCGCCTACCAGGCGCTGAGCAGGGGCAGGACCGGCAGCATCGCGGAAATCGCGGGGGCGGCCGGCATGGATCTGGTCGAGGTCGATCTTCCGTTCGGCCGGGTCGGCTATCTGCGGCCGAAGCCCGCGGCAGCCGCGCCGCCATCCGCGAGTGCCGAAGGCCTCGCGCATCTGAGCGCCATCATCGATGCGCTCGCCACGCCCATCGCCATCTTCAACGCCAATCGCGAGCTTGTGCAGTCGAACCGCGCCTACGCGCAGCTCTGGCGGCTCGATGCGAAATGGCTGAAGCCGGGGATCGACGAGCGCGTCATCCTCGACAAGCTGCGCACCATGGGCATGCTGCCGGCCGAGCCCGACTATCAGGCGTGGCGCGCGCGGCACCTGCAGTCCTACCAGCTCAGGGAGCCGCGCGAGAGCGACCCGTGGTACCTGCCGGACGGGCGCGTGGTGCAGGTGATCTCGGCCCCCGCCGGCCCGCATGGCGGCGTCATCTATGTGTTCGAGGACATCACCGATGCCCTCAAGCTCAAGAGCCAGGCGCGCACGCAGATCGACGTGCAGCGTTCGACCCTCAATGCGCTGACCGAAGGTGTCGCCGTGTTCGGCACCAACGGGCGGCTGACGCTGAGCAATCCGCGCCTGTCCACCCTGTGGAAGCTGCCGACCAATTTGCTCGACGCCCACCCGCACATCGACCAGATCGTCGAGGCAGCCGGCAAGGTGCTCCCCGAGGATGGCGCGACCCTGTGGCGCGACCTCAAGCGCGGTATCGTCGACCTCAACCCGACACGCACCGACCACTCGGGCCGCATCACCCGGCAGGACGGGCGCATGCTCGACTACGCCACGACGCGCCTGCCGGATGGGCAGACGATGATGACCTTCGTCGACGTCACCGAGAGTGCCAACTACCAGCGCGTGCTGACCGAGCGCAACGAGGCGCTCGTCACCGCCGACCGGCTGAAGGACGCCTTCGTCCAGAATGTGAGCTACGAGCTCCGCTCGCCGCTCACCAACATCATCGGCTTTGCCGACCTGCTGGCCTCGGGCGCCGTCGGTCCGCTCACCGAAAAGCAGAAGGCCTACACCGGCTACATCCGTGCCTCGAGCGCCCAGCTTGGGGTGTTGATCGACAACATCCTCGATCTGGCCACGGTGGACGCCGGGATTGCCGAGCTTCGGCCCGAGCTGCAGGACGTCCCCACGCTGGTCGAGAAGGCGCGCGCCGGCCTCGCGGCGACCTTCCCCGAGGTCGATGGCGAAAAGCCGCTCAATCTGCGTGTGGTGATCCCCGAGGAGCTGCCGCCGCTCCTCGCCGACGGCACCCGCGTCGTGCAGATCCTTTACAATCTGCTCTCGACCGCGGCGCGCTTCTCCGACCCCGGTGGCGAGTTGACGCTCACCGTGATCTCGCGTGGCGGCCGCATGCTGTTCACCGTCGAGGACGAGGGCGCCCAGACCAGCGACGAGATGCGTGCGGCGCTCAATGAGCGGCCGGATGCGGGCTCCGGCCGGCAGCGTGGCGCCGGCCTCGGCCTCGCCATCGTCCGCTCCTTCGTGCACCTCCACGGCGGCACCATCAGCGTCGAGCGGCGCGAGCCGCGCGGCAGCCGCGTGGTGGTGAGCCTGCCCCTCAGTGCAGCGTATTCGACCGCTGCCGAATGATGCTAAACGCTCGGGCATGGCGACCGAGCGACTCTTCCTTGCGGACGACGCGGCGACGGCGGCCCTGGGTGCAGCGCTCGCGCGCGACCTGAGGGCGGGCGATCTCGTGCTGCTCGAAGGCGGGCTCGGCGCCGGAAAAACGGCGCTGGCCCGAGCCCTGATCCGGACATTGCTGGACGATCCGCTGCTCGACGTGCCGTCGCCGAGCTTCGCCCTGGTCCAGCCCTACGAGGGCACCGGCCATCTCGTGCTGCACGCCGACCTCTACCGCATCCGCGATCCGCGCGAGGTCGACGAGCTTGGCCTGTTCGACCGGCCGGAGGCGATCGTGCTGGTCGAATGGCCGGAGCGCGACCATGACCTTCCGTCACGCCCGGCCATCAAGATTGCGCTGACCATTCCGGCCGACGGTCATGGGCGGGTCGCGGAGATCACCCGGTGAGCCGGCGCGGCCTCTATACCATCGCGCCCAACGCGCCGTTCCTGCCGCTGCTGGTCGAGCGCATTCTCGACGGCACGCTGCTTGGCGGCTGGGATCGCTCCGGTCCGTTCGCGCTCAGCGACGTCACCATCATCCTGCCGACGCGGCGCGCGCGCCTGACGCTGGCCGAGCTGTTCGCGCAGCGCCTCGGCGGTGCGGCCCTGCTGCCCGATATCCGCACCTTCGGCGGCGACAGCACGGAAGAGGAGCCGTTCCTGCCGCCGGTCGACATGCCGCTCGCGTCGCCGGCCGCCGGTCCGCTGGAGCGTCGTCTGGTTCTGAGCCGGCTGGTGCACGCCTTCGCCCGCAGCGCCGACGGCTTTGCGACGCCACCGAATGCCGCCGAGATCTTCTGGCTCTCCGACGCGCTCGGGCAGTTGCTCGATGACTTCACCATCGAGGATGTGCAACCCGATAAGCTCGAAACGCTGGTGCCCGACGAGCTCGCTGCCAACTGGCAGCAGATCTTGCGGTTCCTGCGGATCGCGCTCGAGCTGTGGCCGGCCTGGCTCAAGGAGCACGGCAAGACCGACGCCGCCGTCGCCCGCAACCAGCGGCTGCGCCGGCAGGCCGCCACCGCGCCGCTGCTCTATGGTGAGCGCCCGGTGATCGCGGCCGGCTCGACCGGCTCGGTCCCGGCGACCGCCGATCTGCTCAACGCCATTGCGGCGCTGCCCCGCGGCGCACTGGTGCTGCCTGGGCTCGATACCAGCCTCACGCCCGCGCAACACGAGCTGCTGCTCGACGGCGAGAACACCCATGGCCATCCGCAATACGGGCTGGTGCGGCTGTTGCGCCGCCTCGGCGCCGGGATCGCCGATGTCGAAGAGCTGGCGGTCGAAACGCCGCGCACGCATCTGCTGCGCGCCGCGCTGGCCCCGGCCGAACAGACCACGCAATGGGGCGTCCAGCGCCGGCACATCGATGTCGTCGAGGCCCTCAAGGGGGTCAGCATCATCGCCGCACCGGGCGCCGATCTCGAGGCCCGCGCCGTGGCACTGGCCGCCCGGCAGGCGGTGCTCGATCGGCAGACCGTCGGCATCGTCTCGCGCGACCAGATCCTGGCGCGCCGTATCGCCGCCGAGTTGCACCGCCACGGCATCGATGTCGACGATCCGGCTGGAACACCGCTCTACCAGGCGAGCGCCGGGCGCCTTGCGCGGCAAGTGCTCGCCGTCGCCTGCGGCCAGTTCGCGCCGGTCGACCTCATCGCGCTCTTGCGCAATGCCGCGGTCACGCTCGGCCGCGAGCGCGGCATCGTGCAGCGGCTCACCACGCGACTCGACCTCAAGCTCAGGCGCGAGCGGACCCTGCCGGGTCTGCCCGGCGTGCTGGCGCTGGCCGAGATAGACGAATTGCGCGACCTGCTGAGCGCGCTCGGCGAAGCGCTGGCACCGGTCACCCAGCTCGTCGAGCAGCCCGAGATCGATGCCGGGCGTCTCGCCGCGGCGCTCGAGCAGGGGATCGCTGCGCTCATCGGCACAGACGCCCCTCCCGGCATGCTCGAGTTCCGCGACTGGGCACAGAGCCTCGCTGCGCAGACCGACGCCGGCACGGCCTTCGCGCCGGTCAATCTCGATGGCGTCCTCGCGGCCCTGATGGAGGGCAGCAAAGTGCCGCCGGCCGAGCGCCGCCGCGACGACGTTCACATCTGGGGCGAACTCGAAGCGCGGCTGATGAACCCGGACCTGCTGATCCTCGCCGGCGTCAACGAGGACATCTGGCCGGCGCCGGCCGACCCCGGTCCCTGGCTTAGCCGCAAGATGCGGCTCGACGTCGGGCTTGAGCCGCCGGAGCGCCAGCAGGGCCAGGCCGCGCATGATTTCGAGCTGGCGCTCGGCAATGGCCGCGTCATCATTGCCTACGCCACGCGCCTCGGCACCGCGCCGGCGCTGCCCTCGCGCCTCGTGCAGCGCCTCGATGCCTTTGTCGGAGAGGCGGAGGCCAAGGCCATGCGCGATCGCGGGCAGGTGTGGCTCGACCAGGCCGCGGCCATCGACTTCGCCGGCTTGCCCAGGCCCGCCAAGCGCCCGGCGCCGATGCCGGCGGCGGCCGATCGCCCGCGCCGCCTCTCGGTCACCGAGATCGAGGTGCTGATGCGCTCGCCCTACGACATCTACGCAAAGCACGTGCTGAAGCTCAAGCGCCTCGATCCGCTCGGCGCCGAGCCGAGCGCGCGCGAACGCGGCACCATGATCCACGCCGTGTTCGAGCGATTCGTGCGCGAGGGCCTCGACTTTTCCGCGCCCGACGCCGCGGCACGACTCGAGGCGATGGCCGTCGACTCGTTCAAGACGCTCGAAAGCATCCGCGAACGCCGTGCCATCTGGCTCGAACGCTTCGGTCGCGCCGCCGAGCAATTCCTCGACTGGGAGCGGTCGCGGCACGGTCACATCGCCTCGCGCGCCGCGGAAATCCATGGCGAGTGGCTATTCCCCGAGCTCGAAAACTTCGTTCTGTCCGGCAAGGCCGACCGCATCGACCAGCGCACCGACGGCCTGTTCGAAATCCTCGATTTCAAGACCGGCGGCGTGCCCGCGCCCAAGGACATGACTGGTTTCGAGGCGCCGCAGCTCCTGCTCGAAGCCGCCATGGCCAGGGCTGGGGCGTTCCCCGACGTGCCGCGCCGCGATACCGCGAGCCTCATCTACATCAAGATCGGCCTCGGGCCGGCGGCCTTCACCCTCCGCCCCTTCAGCCTGCGCAAGGGCACGCATCTGATGCAGGCTGTCGGCGAGATCGAGCGCCGCATGCAGGGCCACGTCCACGCGTTCCTGATCCGCGACGACCTGCCGATGAGCGCTCATCTGCGGCCGCGCGCCGGCAATGGCCGCAAGCCGCGGCCCGGCGACTACGATCATCTCGCTCGCGTCGACGAGTGGACGCTGACCTCGGGGGTGGACGATCCATGAGCCGCCGTCTCCTCGATCCCATGCCGGCGCCGATCGTCGCCAATCAGCGCAGCGCTTCCGACCCCGAGCATTCGGTGTGGGTGATCGCCAATGCCGGCTCCGGCAAGACTTACGTGCTCACCGCCCGTGTGCTGCGGCTGCTGCTCGGCGGCACGCCGCCCGAACAGATCCTCTGTCTCACCTACACCAAGGCCGCGGCCGCCGAGATGCGCGGCCGCGTCAGCGAGCGGCTGGCCCGTTGGGCCGTGGAGGACGAGGACAAGCTGGTTAACGAGCTGATCGCGCTCACCGGTGGCGCACCCACCGCCGGCATGCTGCTGCGCGCCCGCGCGCTGTTTGCCCACGCGCTCGAAACGCCGGGCGGCCTGCGCATCCAGACCATCCACGCGTTCTGCGAGGCGGTGCTCCACCGCTTCCCGCAGGAGGCCGCCGTGCCGTTCGACTTCGCCGTGCTCGAGGAGCACGAGCGCGACGCCATGCTGCTCGAAGCGCGCGAAACCGTCCTCGCCGCCGGCCTGCGCGGCAGCGCGCACGCGGGGGCCGTTGAAACGCTGTTCGACTTCCTGAGCGATTTCCAGATCGAAACCGCCATCGTCGAGGCCCTCAACCAGCAGCGGACCCTGCGCCGGGTGCTGCAGCATGCCGATCTCGCCACGCGCAATCTTCGCCGCGCCGTCGGCGTCGGTCCCGGCGAGCTGCGCGAGCCCGTGCTGACGGAGATTGCCGAGGGCTACGGCCCGACCGCCGCCGACCATCGTGCCGTGTTCGACCTCATTGCACCCGACCCGGATGGCGACGACTTCGTCGACCGGCTCGACCGTATCGACCCGGCTCATCCCGAGATGGACCTGCTGTTTTCGGCCTATCTCACCCAGACCGGCACCGCGCGCAAAAGCCTGCTCAAGAAGCAGGCGGCGCTGCTGATTCCCGAGGTCGCGCAGCGCCTCACGGACGAGGCGGCGCGTCTGGAGCGGCTCAACATCGAGCTCACGCGTGCCGAGCTGGTCGAGCGCAGCGAGGCCATGCTCGAAATCGTCGGCGCCATTGCGCGCGCCTATGAGGAGCGCAAGCGTGCCCGCTCGCTGCTCGATTTCGACGATCTCATCGAAAAGCTGAGCGCGCTGCTGCGCGACGAGAGCCGCGGCAGCTGGGTGCGCTACAAGCTCGACAGCGGCATCAGCCACATCCTCGTCGATGAGGGGCAGGACACCAACCCGCAGCAATGGGAGGTGATCGAGGCGCTGATCGCCGAATTCTTCTATGGCGACAGCGCCGCGGCGCGACCCCGCACGCTGTTCGTCGTCGGCGACCAGAAGCAGTCGATCTTTTCATTCCAGGGCGCTGACCCGCAGATCTTCGTCGACCTCGGCCGGCAGGTTCACTACACGGCCCGCAGCGTCAATCTCGAGGTCGCCCCGGTGCGCCTGCGGCACAGTTTCCGGACCCTCGGCAACGTGCTCGCCGCGGTCGATCGCGTCTTCGCCCGCCCCGACCTGCGGGCCGGCGTGCTGGAGGACGTGCAGCCGGTCCTGCATGAGACGGCCCGCAAGGAGCAGGGCGGGCGGGTGACCCTGTGGCCGCCGCTGCGCGAAATCGAGGACGCCGTCGATCCCGACAACTGGCCGACCGAGCCGCCGCTGCAGCAGACGCAGAGTGCCGCCCGCCGCGTCGCCGAAAAGATCGCGCGCGAGATCAAGGCCTGGGTCGATGCCCGCCGGCCGCTCGGCCCGCGCGGCCGCGCCGTGACCCCCGACGACGTGTTGATCCTCGTGCAGGTCCGCAGCGTCCTCTTCCACGAGATCATCCGTGCCCTGGTGCAGCACGGCCTGCCGACGCCTGGCGCCGACCGGCTCGCGGTCACCAGCCATATCGGTGCACTCGACCTGATGGCGCTCGGCGATGTGCTCAACAACTCCGCCGACGATCTGCAGCTTGCCGCGCTGCTGCGTTCGCCGCTGTTCGACCTGAACGAAGACGATCTGCGTGCCGTCGCGCAGCACCGCACCGGCGACCTCTGGCATGCGCTGGAAAGCTCGCCGCTGCCCGCCGCGAAGGCCGCCCACGCCACATTGCACGACTGGCGCCGCCGCCTCGATTTCGAGCGGCCCTTCAACTTCTACAGCACCGTTCTCTATCGCGAGGGCGGGCTCAGGAAGATGCGGGCCCGCTTCGGCGCCGAGATCGACGACGTCGTTGCCGAATTCCTCGAGCTCGCGCTGCAGCACGAGCAGTCGCCGCAGCCCTCGCTGCTCGGCTTCCTCGCCGCGCTCCGCTCGCGCGAGGTCACCATCAGGCGCGAGCTCGGCGAAGCCGGTGCCGGGGTGCGCGTGATGACCGTGCATGGTGCCAAGGGCCTCGAAGCGCCTATCGTCATCCTCGCCGATGCCGCCAGCACCGAAGCGGGCCGCGACCGCCGCTCCATCTTCATGCAGGCGCACCCACCGCTCTTCTTCCATGCCTCGAGCAAGGAGATGCACGTCGCCGAGACCATGGTGCATCGCGACGAGGCCGAGGCCGCGCAGAAGGCGGAATACTGGCGCAAGCTCTATGTCGGCATGACGCGCGCCGAAGACGAGCTCTACGTCACCGGCACGCTGACCAGGCAGGCCAAGCTCGACGGCACCTGGTACGAGGCCATCGAGCAGGCCCTGCGGCCGGACAGCACCATCGTGCGCGACGCCGACGGCGCCGAGACCGCGCTGATCTATCCGCATGTCCTTGGCGAAGCCGGCGCGGCGGCAGCCTCGCCAGTTACCGTTACGTCCGCGGCCCCGCTCGTCCTCGCGGATCTGCCGGCGTACCGGCTGCGCCGCATCGTGCGCCCATCCACCGCCTTCGCGGCCGGCGACCGCGAACCCATCGCCGAAGCCGTGCTCGAAACCGCCGCCGAACGCGCCGTCGATCCGCGCGATCCCGAAGCGGCCCGCAAGGAAGGCCTCGCGCTCCACGCCCTGCTGCAGCATCTGAGCCGGATCGCCCCGGCGGACTGGGATGCGGTGGCGCGCAAGGCGCTGCCGGTGCTGCTGCCCGATCATCCGCAAAGCCACATCGCGGTGCTCGCCAAGGCCCGCTCCATTCTCACCCGGCTGGAGTTGCGCCACATCTTCGGGCCCAACTCCCGCGCCGAGGTGCCCATTCTCGCCCGCGGCACCCGCAGCGGCATGCCGGTAACCATCGCCGGACGGATCGACCGGCTGGTGGTGGAACCGGGTAAGGTGCTGATTGTTGACTACAAATCCGATGCGAGGGTGCCGGCCACCGACCGTCAGGTCCCGCCGGAATACCTGAGTCAAATTGGTCTCTATGCACAAATCGCAGGCCAGCTCTTCCCAGGCTACGCGGTGGAGGCGACCATCCTGTGGACAACGTTGGAAATGCTCATGAATTTGCCAATGTCTCGGCTGCGCGAAACGGTGGCCAATTTCACCATCGGGTGATATTCGTTGTCACCTCGCTGGACTCTTCCTAACTTTAGGGTCACACACCCGCCACTTCGCAAGAAGGCGTAATCCCAAAGGGAAATCCTCCATGACAACGCATGTTTCCGACGCCAACTTCGGCGAGGAAGTCCTTTCGTCCAAAGAGCCCGTGCTCGTCGATTTCTGGGCTGAATGGTGCGGCCCCTGCCGCGCGATCGCCCCGGTGCTCGAGGAGCTCTCGAGCGAGCTGCAGGGCAAGGTAAAGATCGTCAAGCTCAACGTCGACGAGAACCCGTCCACCACCGTCAAGTACGGCGTAAGGTCGATTCCGACGATGATCCTTTACAAGGGCGGCGAAGCCGTCGACATGAAGATCGGCGCTGGCACCCCCAAGGCCGGCCTCAGCAAGTGGCTCGAGAGCTACGCCGCCTGAGCGACGACTTCAGAGGCAATCGGAAACGCCGTCGGGGCCTCCGGCGGCGTTTTTGTCTTGGCGGATCATCCGCCACCAATTTCTACACCCCCACAGAGTCATTCCGCGCCAGCGGGAACCTCCGTTTCCTCTGCTGCGTGCGGCAAACAGAGCTCCCCGCTTTTCGTGGGGGATGACCCCTCAGATGGGGCCGACTGCGGCGCTCGCCTCGCATCTTCCCACATCCTTCGACTCGGCGTAGCTTCATCGGCATTTACCGATGGAGTGGATCATGGGCCTTGAGGTTTCCGACGCCAATTTCGCCGCCGAAGTGCTGAGCGCCAGGGAGCCGGTGCTCGTCGATTTCTGGGCGGAGTGGTGCGGCCCGTGCAAGGCCATGGACCCCATCCTCGACGATCTCTCCGTGGCGCTTGACGGCAGGGTCAAGATCGTCAAGCTCGATGTCGAAACCAATCCCTCGACCGTCACCACCTACAACGTGCGCGCCATGCCCACGCTGATGGTCTTCAAGGGCGGCGAGCCGGTCGACATCAAGGTCGGCTACGGCCCTTCGCGGGTGCAGCTCACCAAATGGCTCGAGAGCTACGCCTAAGCCCCACCGCGCTCAATCCGGCGGGGTGCCGTTGCGGGCGAGCACATCGCCCGCGAGGTAGAGCGAGCCGCAGATCACCACGCGGGCATTGGGCACCTGCGCCGCGTCCTTGAGCGCCGCAATGACCGTCCGATAGGCTTTCGCCTCGAGGCCGTGCGACAGCCCCGCCGCTTCGATCGCCGCGGCCGGGTAGGAATTGATCTCACCCGGGATGGTGAGGCCCATCACCTGCGGCGCCATCAGCTTGAACGGCGCCAGGAAATCGGCCGGTGGCCGCGTGTTCATCATGCCCACGATGAGCACGAGGTTGCGCTGGCGCCGCGCCTGCATCTCCTCGAGCGACAGGGCCAGGGCCGCGGCCCCATGCGCATTGTGGCCGCCGTCGAGCCACAGCTCGGCATCCCTGGGCAGCAGGTCGCGCAGCTTGCCCTTGAGCGGCTGCAGCCGCGCCGGCCACACCACGTGGCGAAGGCCGGCCGCCATCTGCGCATCCGTTACCGGCAGCTTGAAGTGCCGCACCGCCGCCACCGCGAGCGCCGCATTGTCGAACTGGTGATGGCCGAGCAGGGCGGGGGGCGGCAGGTCGAGCAGCCCGTCCTCGTCCTGGTAGATCAGCCGTCCGTCCTGCGCGAAGCCGTCATAGTCGCGGCCCTGCACGAACGGCGTGACCTTGAGCTTGGCCGCGGCGCGCTCGATGGCCTTGAGGCCTTCGTCGCGCTGGCGCCCGATCACCGCGAGGCTGCCGCGCTTGAGGATGCCGGCCTTGTTCGAGGCGATCTCGGCGATGGTGTTCCCCAGATACGCCTGGTGGTCATAGTCGACCGGCGTGATGATCACGCCCAGCGGATGGTCGACGATGTTGGTCGAGTCGAAGCTGCCGCCCATGCCCACTTCGAGCAGCAGATAGTCCGCCGGCGTCTCGGCGAAGAGCTGCATCGCCGCCGAGGTGGTGATCTCGAACTGCGTGATCGGCTGGCCGGCATTGATCCGCTCGACCTCCTCGAGCTTGGCGTTGAGCCGCCGCGATGGCACCAGCTTGCCCGCGAGCCGGATGCGCTCGTTGAAGCGCACCAGGTGGGGCGAGGTGAACACGTGCACGCGCTTGCCGGCCGCCTCCAGCATGGCGCGGAGGTAGGCGACCGTGGAGCCCTTGCCGTTGGTCCCGGCGACGTGGATCACCGGCGGCAATCTGAGCTCGGGGTGACCGAGCTCGGCCAGGAGCCGCCTTTCGCGGTCGAGCTGCAGATCCATGAAACGCGGATAAAGCGCCGTCAGGCGCTTGAGAATGGCATCGGTGCGGGACATCGGACCACCGGAGGAGGACGCTTTTCGCGCCCTCTTAGCGGATTCGGGGAAGGCAGCCTACTCCGATGCGGCTTGTGCCACCGGGCCTTCGCTGAGGTCATCGTCATTGGCGATGGCCGGCAGCGGAATGCGCGCCGGGGCCGAGGCGAGGTCGGCCGGCGTCTCGGCTTTGGTCAGCATCGCGAGCAGCGAGCCGATGGTCGAGCGGAGGTTGTGGCGGTGCACCACCATGTCGACCATGCCGTGCTCGTAGAGGTATTCCGAGCGCTGGAAGCCCTTGGGCAGCTTCTCGCGGATCGTCTGCTCGATAACGCGCGGGCCGGCAAAGCAGATCAGAGCGCCCGGCTCGGCGATGTGCACGTCGCCCAGCATCGCGTAGCTCGCGGTCACGCCGCCGGTGGTCGGATTGGTGAACACCACGATGAAGGGCAGGCCCGCATCGCGCAGCCTGAGTACGGCGACGGTGGTACGCGGCATCTGCATCAGCGAGAGGATGCCCTCCTGCATGCGCGCGCCGCCCGACGAGGCGAACAGCACGAACGGCGTCTTCGTTTCCGCGGCCTTCTCCAGCCCGGCGATCACCGCCGAGCCGGCGGCCATGCCGAGCGAGCCGGCCATGAAGTCGAAATCCTGCACCGCGGCCGTCACGGCATTGCCGTAGAGCTTGCCGGTCGCCACCAGCACGGCGTCCTCCATGCCGGTCTTGATCCGCATGTCCTTGAGCCGGTCGACATAGCGCTTCTGGTCGCGGAATTTGAGCGGATCCTGCGGCACCGAGGGCAGCGGCACGAGATCGTATTTGCCCTCGTCGAGGAACGCGGCCAGCCGGTCGGCGGCCTTGATCTTCATGTGGTGGCCGGAGCCCGGCACCACCCACTGGTTGGCCTCGAGATCGCGGTAAAACACCATCTCGCCGGATTCGGGGTCCTTCACCCAGAGGTTCTCCGGCGTCTCGCGCTTGGTATTGCCCAGAAACGACCGGATTTTGGGGGGGAGGACGTTATCGATCCAGCTCATGGTGTTCCCTTGGAACGGTTTCACTCCGGGTTAGGGGAGGATTATGGCGAATATAGTCAGCAGCCGATCAACGCGCAAACTCAGCCGTGGTCACCGCACTTTGCGAGAATTTCGTCGACGACGGTAGCCACGGGCCTCGTGGCATCGACCTGAACGGCCGTTCTCGGCAGCCCCTCTTTCGTTGCGTGCACACGCGCAATCAGCTCGCGCTCGAGCGGCCGCCCGCCGAACTCGTCGTCCGGCCGGCGGGCCAGTCGCCGGTTGAGCGTGTCGCGGTCGACCTCGAGGACGAACACCTTGTCGAACAGCTCGATGAAGTGGTGCGCGTTGCGGCTGCCGCCGCAGAAGAACGTCATCGGCCGGCTATAGTCGGCGATGATGGTTTTGACCTTCTCGACCGGCCAGATCCAGCGCGGGTAGCCCCACGCGATCCGCTCGGCCTCGCTCTGCATCGCAGGCCATTCCAGCGGTTCGCCGGTTTCGGGATCGCCGTAATAGGCAAATGTCCGGTCGCCGTGGACGACATGGTGGCCGCGGCGCTCCAGCTCTTGGGCGACGGTGGTCTTGCCGGCGCCCGAAACGCCCTCGATCAGATAATTCCTGACGCCCATGTCCCTCGCCGATCAGGCGCGGGCCCGCTTCGCGCCGGAGGCGAGCCCGGTGACCAGCGTTGTCACCGCCGCGACCGTGCCCGCCGTCGCCTTGCCCTCGACGAGCGAGCCGGCAATGGCGTTGCAGACCGCTGTGCCCACGATGACGCCGTCGGCATCGCGGCCGACGATCGCGGCATCGTCGGCCGTCTTGATGCCGAAGCCGACCGCCACCGGCAGGTCGAGATGGCTCTTGATGCGGCGCACGGCCTCGCCCACCGCCGCATGCGACTTGATGGCGGCGCCGGTGATGCCGGTCATCGAGACGTAATAGACGAAGCCCGAGGTGTTCCTGAGCACGATCGGCAGGCGGCGATCGTCGGTCGTCGGCGTCGCGAGGCGGATGAAATTGAGGCCCGCCCTGAGCGCCGGCAGGCAGAGCTCGCTGTCCTCCTCGGGCGGCAGGTCGACCACGATCAGCCCGTCGACGCCGGCCGCAATGGCGTCCCTGATGAACGCATCGACGCCGTGGATGTAGATGGGGTTGTAGTAGCCCATCAGCACGATCGGCGTGGTGTTGTCGGTCTTCCTGAATTCGGCGACCATGCTGAGCGTCTTGTTGAGCGTCTGACCGCCCTTGAGGGCCCGCTGGCCGGCCGCCTGCACGCCGGGGCCGTCCGCCATCGGATCGGAGAACGGCATTCCAAACTCGATCATGTCGGCGCCGGCGCCGGGCAGCGCCTTGAGAATGGCCGTGCCGGTGTCGAAATCGGGATCGCCGGCCATGACGAAAATTCCCAGGGCCGGGCGGTCCTCCCTGGCGCAGGCGGCGAAGCGGTCGGCGATACGGGTGCTCATTCGTTCATTCCCAGGTACCGTCCGACCGATTCCACGTCCTTGTCGCCGCGGCCGGAGAGGCAGAGCACGATGGTCTCGTCCTTGCCCATTTTCGGTGCCAGCTTGACGACTTGGGCGAGACCATGCGCGCTCTCGAGCGCCGGGATGATGCCTTCGATGCGGGTCAGGAGCTGGAAGGCGTCGAGCGCCTCCTTGTCGGTGATCGGCACATAGGTGACGCGCTTCCTGTCGTGCAGGAACGAGTGTTCCGGCCCGACGCCGGGATAGTCGAGCCCGGCCGAAATGGAATGGCCTTCCAGGATTTGGCCGTCCGCGTCCTGCAGCAGGTAGGTGCGGTTGCCGTGCAGCACGCCCGGCCGCCCGCCGGTCATCGAGGCGGCATGGCCGTTCTCGACCTCGATGCCGTGCCCGCCCGCTTCGGCGCCGTAGATCTTGACGCTCGGCTCGTCGAGGAAATCGTAGAAGGTGCCGATCGCGTTGGAACCGCCGCCGACGCAGGCGACCAGCGCGTCGGGGAGGCGGCCTTCGGCCTCCTGCATCTGCACGCGGATTTCCTCGCCGATGATCTTCTGGAAATCGCGCACCATCATCGGATAGGGATGCGGTCCCGCCGCGGTGCCGATCAGGTAATACGTCGTTTCGACGTTGGTCACCCAGTCGCGCAGCGCCTCGTTCATGGCGTCCTTGAGCGTGCCGGCGCCGGCCGTGACCGGCCGCACTTCGGCACCCAGCATCTTCATGCGCAGCACGTTTGGCCACTGCCGCTTGACGTCGGTGGCGCCCATGAACACCACGCAGGGCAGGTCGAACTTGGCGCACACCGTCGCCGTCGCGACGCCGTGCTGGCCGGCGCCGGTCTCGGCGATGATGCGGGTCTTGCCCATCCGCTGGGCAAGCAGGATCTGCCCC
>DATMTK010000184.1:0-7870 GCA_035564755.1 Devosia sp.
GGCGACGAGGACGACGACTATGTTCCCGAGGAGCCGCAGGCGCCGCAGGATCCGGTCGAGGACGACGACGACGATTTCGAGAATTCGCTGTCGCTGAGCGCGATGGAAGCGGAGCTGAAGCCGCAGGTGGTCGAGACCTTCGACCGCATCGCCGAAGCCTATGGCAAGATGCGCAAGCTGCAGGACAAGCACGCGGCGGACCGGTCCAAGCCGGTGACGGGTGCGGAGAGCAAGAAGGTGGATACCTTCCGCTCCTCGGTGATTGCCGACGTGAAGTCGCTCAGCCTCAACGCCTCGCGCATCGAGAGCCTGGTCGAGCAGCTCTACGACATCAACAAGCGCCTGGTGCGGCTCGAGGGCCGGCTGCTGCGGCTCGCCGAGAGCTACGGGATCAAGCGCGACGACTTCCTCGATGCCTATTACATGCACGAGCTCGACGACGGCTGGGCCCAGGCGGTTGTGACCCGCGGCAAGGGCTGGGCCGAGTTCATCAAGCGCGAGGGCGATACGGTCGGCGAGATCCGCGGCGAGATCCATACGCTCGCGACAGAAGCCGGTCTCGACGTCACCGAGTACCGCCGCATCGTGCACAAGGTGCAAAAGGGCGAGCGTGAAGCCGCGATCGCCAAAAAGGAGATGGTCGAGGCGAACCTGAGGCTCGTGATCTCCATCGCCAAGAAGTACACGAACCGCGGCCTGCAGTTCCTGGACCTCATCCAGGAGGGCAACATCGGCCTGATGAAGGCCGTGGACAAGTTCGAATACCGCCGCGGCTACAAGTTCTCGACCTACGCCACCTGGTGGATCCGGCAGGCCATCACACGCTCGATCGCCGACCAGGCACGCACCATCCGCATCCCCGTGCACATGATCGAGACGATCAACAAGATCGTCCGCACGTCGCGCCAGATGCTGCATGAGATCGGCCGCGAGCCGACACCCGAGGAACTGAGCGAAAAGCTGCAGATGCCCTTGGACAAGGTGCGCAAGGTGCTGAAGATCGCCAAGGAGCCGATCAGCCTCGAAACGCCGATCGGCGACGAGGAGGATTCCAACCTCGGCGATTTCATCCCCGACGTGAATGCCGTGCAGCCGATCGATGCGGCGATCCAGTCGAATTTGCGCGAGACCACGACCCGCGTGCTCGCCTCGCTGACGCCGCGTGAGGAGCGCGTGCTGCGCATGCGCTTCGGCATCGGCATGAACACCGACCACACGCTGGAGGAGGTGGGTCAGCAGTTCAGCGTGACCCGCGAGCGTATCCGCCAGATCGAGGCCAAGGCGTTGCGCAAGCTGAAGCATCCCAGCCGCAGCCGGAAGCTCAGGAGCTTCCTCGACAATTAGTCCAAAGGGCCGCGCGAGCGGCCCTCTTCTTTTCTACGGCTACGTTACCCCCGCGGCGGATTTGACAAACGCCAGCATGGCCTCGACTGCCTCCTCGTCCGATAGGCCCTGGGTGATCGCCAGCGAGGTCCAGGCACCAAAATCGAGTGCGTGTCCGATTGCCGCCGTCGCCATCCTGTCCGCTTTCGAACTGTCGAGAGGCCAGCCGCCCTTGAGGATCGAAACCGAGTCTGCAAGGAGCTTCGCGCGTCGCTCCAAGGCAGCGGCGACAACGGGCAGTTCGGCGTCCCTGTTGAGGTTCGCAAGCAATTGCCGGTTCCGGCGGTAGTATCCGTAGAACTGCCGAAGCGCGGAGCGAAGCCGGAGGTCCGGATCTTCAATCGCACGCCACTGCTCTGGCCGGGGCGGCGGATCCTTGGCGAAGGCGTGTGCGGTGCAGGCCGCAAAGATCGCCTCCTGGTCGGGGAAGTGCCGGTAGACCGTGAGCCGCTGGACGCCTGCACGCTCGGCGATGGCGCTTATGGTCGCCTTGGACGGGCCGAGAGTCGAATGCAGTTCATAGGCCGCTTCAGCCAGCACCCGGTGGGTTTTCGCCTGCTTGTCCGCCCGGGCGCGCAGAGTGTAGGCGCGAGGCGAGTTATCTTTCAGTGAACGCATTTGATCATCGATATTGACAGGTCGCGTTGAGCGTCTTATTGGGTACACGCTAGTGTTTACTCAATGGAGATATGCGTCATGTCCGTTCAGTTGTCTACCCCGCGGGCGGAGTCGGCGGAGCCAACCTCTCCCCTCGTCATTCCGCATGAGGCGGGCCGGCTCGTCGATCTCGACGGCTTCGGCATTCACTGGAAACTCGATGGCCTCGAGACCGGCAAACGGTTCTCGGTTGTCCATCATCCGATCGCTCCGCGGCATCTCGCGGCGCCCCTGCACAGGCACCACCGCGAGGATGAGTTCTCATATGTCCTGAGCGGCAAGATGGGAGCGCTCCTGGGGGACGATGTGGTGGTCGCCGAGGCCGGAACCTGGGTCGCCAAGCCGCGGAACCAGTGGCACTCCTTCTGGAACGCGGGCGACACGCCCTGCGAGATCATCGAGATCATCTCGCCCGCCGGCTTCGAAGATTACTTCCGCGAACTGGCCGCCATCTGGCCCGATCTGTCCAAGGCCGAGCCGATCCTCAAGAAGTACGAACTCGATCTCGATCCGACCAGTGTGCCGCAGCTTTGCGCGCGGTTCGGGCTGGTGTCCGGGCGGTCGCCAGGGCCGGCTCAGGCAAATTGACCCTATGAGGGTGGGATCCTCTTCGGCTTGACCGGCGCCACGCAAGTGCGCTGGTCAAGCGCGCCTGCTTGCGGTAGGGCAGGAGAAAGCGAGAGGATCCCAATATGTCATTCTGGAAAAACCTCTTCGGAGGCGGCGGCAGTGCCGGCGGAGTCGAGGCGCCTGCCGCCCCCGGTGAAGAGTACAAGGGCTTCGCCATCCGCGCGACGCCGATGTCGGTCGGCAGCGAGTACCAGTTGGCAGGCGTGATCGAGAAGACGATCGGCGGCGAGACCAAGAGCTATAAATTCGTGCGGGCCGACCGCATGAGTTCGCGCGACGAGGCGGCAAGCTTTGCGCTCGCCAAAGGCCGACAGATCGTCGACGAGCAGGGCGAGGGCGTGTTCTCGCAGAGCTGGCCTAAAACCAACTAGCGGTTCAGCCGTTTATCCGAGAACGTGCTTGTCTGGCTCGCGTGCCGGGGCACGAGGAGTGCCCCCGATGGCCAAGAAACCTACCGCTCGCAACGAGTTCGTACTGTTCGACGTGATCTACGAGGACGGCAGCCAGCGGTCGAACCGCAAAGTTCCGGCGGAGCTTCTGGGCGGACTCGACAGGGATGAGCCGGCGAAAGCAGAGATCGAGGCCCAGGATCGAGCGATCGCAGAGAAATCCGGCATGCCGCCGCTCGCAATCAAGACGATCAAGCGCAGCGGCAAGAAGTAGGACCTAGCGTGAGACGATCTGCGTGAGGCTCGAGGTGAACTGGGCCGGCGTGACGCGAGCGTCGGACATCAGCGTGAAGCCGCCGAACACCAGAATTGCCGCGACGAGCAGCGCTTCCATGATCCAAAGCCGCTGGAGACGTCTGATCGACCGTTGCACGACGTGGGTCATTGCCGTTCCTTACCGAGCCTTAACGCCGGTGAACCGTATTAGGTTCTAGGCAAGGCTCATGGCGGCGCCGCGACAGGATTCCGGCGGCAATTCGGCGGATCAGGGGAGAAGATCGGGCGGCGCCGCCGGATCGTAGCTGGCCTGCTGGTTAGTGGCGAACACGCGCCAGGCCGGCACCATGAGGGCGGCGCCGAAAAGCAGGAGCAGAAGCATCCGCCAGTCGTTGGTGGCGGCGTAGAGGATCAGCGGCAGGACGAGGAACAGGCCGCTGCCCAGCAGGACGCCGACGAACAGCACAGTGCCGCGGCCCTGGCCGAAGCCCGAGGTGAACGCGATGGTCGCGGTTTCGCCGGCGCCGACCAGATGCCGGTGCAGGTCGACGAGGAAGCGACGATAGATGCCGTCGCGGAAGCCATCGGCAAGACCGCGCGAATTGACGTTGCTGAAGACGAAACCCCCGGCGCCGTCACGCGTGAACAGATCGTAGTGCTGCGCACTCTGGCTCGGGTGCTTCGACATGACTGCCCCCAATCGATCGAGGGCATCTAACATGTGCAGACCCAGCGGACGGTGAGAGGGCCGTTCAGGCTGTGTTTAGCTCGCCTGCGGCGCGAGTGCCTTGTTGACCGACGGCTTCACCACCGTGCCGAAGAGTTCGATGGCCTTCATGACCTTGGCGTGCGGCAGGGTGCCGACCGAAAGCTGCAGGCCGAAGCGGTCGTGTCTGAACCACTCGTGCTGCATCAGGATCTTGCCGATGACCTGCTGCGGCGAGCCCATGAAATAGGCGCCCTCGGGGCTGGCGCCCGCGTCGAACTGGGCGCGCGTGGTGGGCGGCCAGCCGCGCTCCTTGCCGATTCGGCTCATCGCGGCCTGGTGCGCGGGGAAGGCGGTGTCCATCGCGTCCTGCGTGGTTTCGGCGATGAAGCCGTGCGAGGAGATGCCGACCGGCAGCCGGCTCACATCGTGGTTCATCTTGGCCGCGGTGTCGCGATAGAGCTGCACCAGCGGCTCGAACTGTCGCGGCCGTCCGCCGATAATTGCGATCATCAGCGGCAGGGCGAAGTAAGCGGCACGGGCCACCGAGTTCGGCGTGCCGCCGACGGCGATCCAGAGCGGCAGCGGGTCCTGGACGGGCTTGGGGAAGATCGCCATGCCGGGGATCGGCTTGGTGTGGGCGGAGCCCGGCCAATTGACGTTGCCGCCCTTCCTGATCTCGAGCAGCTCCTGGAGCTTTTCCTCGAACAGGTCATCGTAGTGGTCGAGGTCGTAACCGAAGAGCGGGAAGCTCTCGATGAACGAGCCTCGCCCGGCCATGATCTCGGCGCGGCCGTTCGACAGCAGGTCGAGCGTCGAAAACTGCTGCCAGACGCGGATGGGATCGTCGGAACTCAGGACGGTGACGGCGGTCGACAGGCGGATGGTCTTGGTCCTGGCAGCCGCGGCGGCGAGGATGGTCACGGGCGCCGACGCGACGAAATCGGGGCGATGGTGCTCGCCGAGGCCGTAGAAATCGAGGCCGACCTGGTCGGCGAGCTCGATTTCCTCGAGCAGGTCCCTGAGGCGTTCGGCCGGGGTCTGCAGGTGATTGCCGTTCAGCAGGTCGGGGGTATTCTCGGCAAAGGAATAAAGGCCGATTTCCATGGCAAAGTCCTCGTTGCGTGCCGCCTAGATGTTCGCTGACAAATGCCCGTACAAGAACGCACAGCGAGGTAACCGGCGATGGACCAATGGGCAGGCCTGACGATCCTGCCGGTCACGGCGGATCGGCTCGGCGATTTGGCCACGGTCATGGGCAATTGCAGCACTGCCGACAAGTGCTGGTGCGCCTACTGGTATCGCAGCAACGCCGCATTCAAGGCGGGGTGGGGCGAGGCCAATCGCGGGCCGCTCGAGCGGCTGGTGAGAGCCGGCGCGGAGCCTGGACTTGTCGCCTATGTCGAGGGCGAGCCGGCCGGTTGGGTCAGCGTTGCATCGCGCCGCAATTTCGATCGGCTCAACCGCAGCACGAATTTTGCGCCACTGGACGACCGGGACGTCTGGGCGGTGAATTGCTTCGTGGTGGCCAAGCCCTTTCGCCGGCGCGGGCTGACCACACGACTGGCGGCCGCCGCCGCGTCATTTGCGATCGAGCGGGGCGCGGAGGGCGTCGAGGCCTATCCGATCGAGCCGGGGCCCAAGACCGGGAGCGGTGACCTCTATCTTGGAACGCCGCATGCATTCGCGGCGGCGGGCTATCGCGAAGTCGCGCGGCCGCTGCCGCGGCGGCCGGTCATGCGGCGCATGCGTTCATAAAATGGAGCTCCAACGGCGGCATGAAGAAAGCCCCGGCAGGGAAGCCGGGGCTTGCTTCTTGCGTTTCAGAGGGAGGGCTGAAACGCCGGGGAGATTACTGCGCCGCCGACGAAGTCGCCGGAGCCGCAGACGACGGAGCCACCGAGGCCGGAGCCGAGCTTGCCGCCGCCGGAGCGGAGGACGCAAGCGGAGCCGAAGCCGAGGGGGCAACCGAAGTGGTGCCATTGTCAGCCGGAGCCGTGGTGGCCGGAGCCATCGGGGTCGTGGTCGTTGTGGTCGTCGTGTTGTCTGCCGGAGCCGCCGGAGTGGTGGTGGTGGTGGTCGCAGCAGGCGTATTGTTCACAGTGGTGGTCGAGGGCTGCGAGTTGGCCGAGAAGACCAGGTACGCAATGGCAAGCAGTGCCAGGGCCACAATGATGCCGACGAACCAACCCGTCGAGTTGCTTTCGCGGGTGTAGACGGTGCGGTTGGTACCGTCGTTCGAATAAACGGTATCGCGATCTGGGTTAGCCACGGGGACCTCCTTGGTTGAGACCGTTATGGCTCAAAGAACGCGGGGTATGCCGAATTGTTCCGATCTTGACCCAGGAGAGCGCAATGCTTTCAACCGTCGGGGCTAAGCTATTGGAAGGCCTGCGAGAACTTTGTTTCAGCGGCCGCGATATCCGGTGCCGAGATAAATCTGGGCTACGTAAATCGTGTGCCCGTAGGCTCGGTTTTCCACCGTTTCGAGTAGAGTGAGCCGGTCGAAGTGTGGCGCGATCTCGGAGAGTCCGAGCTGCGGATCTGAGATGACGAGGGCATCCTCTCCAGCATGGGCCGCCGGATCGAACCAGAGGTGGTACTGGTCCGGCCGGTCCGCAATCGCGGTGACGTCGGGATCCTGCATGGCAAAGCCGAGCTGCGCGGCGGTGGTATAACGGGCCGCAGCGATGAAGCCGACTTTATGGTCGGCCTCGAGCGCCTTGACGCGCTCGGCGACGGCCGGCCAGCCGAAGGATGACGAAAAGGTCCAGTCGTAGCCGCCGGTCAGGTTGGCGATGGGGACGATGGTGGCGTTGAAGGCGAGGACGATCGCGAACAGGATGCCGTAGATGGCGTGCGCGGCGAGGATCCAGCGGCGGCGCATCCAGCCGGCAAGCAGCGGCATCAGCAGCACGAAGCCGGTGATGTTCCAATAAAAGAAGGTCTGCACCACTGAGGCGATCCCCGCCATGGTGAGCGTGGAGACGACGAGGGCACAGAGCGCCAGGGCGCGAGCACGATCAGCGAAGGGCGTGCCGAGCGGCCGGCGGACGAGACCGTAGATCGCCGGAAACAGGATGGGCGAGACAACGATGAGCGCGACCAGCACGAATTCGGGCAGGTGGTTGCCGGTGAGGCTGATATTTCCGCCCCAGCGCTCGGAGAGGTGGAATTTGTAGGAGGCGAGGCCTTCGGTGAGGTTCCAGTAGAAGACCGGCGCCTGGATGGCGACACTGAGGAGCGCGGCGAGATAGAGGTGCGGCGAGCGGTAGAGCGGGCGGGACTCGCGCCGCACGGCAAAGAAGACCGCAACTGCGACGCCGAGGAGAACGCCGTTATATTTGGTGAGCACCGCGAGGCCGAGCGCAACGGCGGCGAGATAAAGCCAGGTGAAGCCGCGGCCGGTCGCCACCCATTTTTCGGTGAACAGCAGGAAGAGGTGGGCCGAAAGCAGGCAAAGAAAGATCAGCAGGTGATCGTGGAAGGCGATACTGCTCATCAGCAGGAACAGCGGGCTCGCAAGGAAGATCGCGGCCGACGGCCAGAACCAGGCGCCGGGGTCATCGGGCTGCAGCCGCTTCGCCCAGGACCAGAAGATCGCGGCATCGCCGATCAGTGTCGCCCAGGTGAGGATGCGCAGGCTGAAGAGGTTCCAGCCGAAGATCGTGCCCATCAGGCGCAGTAGCCAGGCGTGGAGCGGCGGATGGTCGAAATACGACCAGCCGAGCTTTTGACCCCACATCCAGTAATAGGCCTCGTCGCCGATGGGCGGGGCGCTGATCGAGAGATAGAGCTTGATCGCAAGCAGCAGCAGCACCGCGATCTG
>DATMTK010000185.1:0-19033 GCA_035564755.1 Devosia sp.
AGCATATGGACTTCAACACGCCCATCGCCGGCCGCTACGTGCGAATCGTCGCGATCATTTCGCTGCTGCTCGGCCTCAACGACGCCTCGCGGCTGCTGGGCGTGTCGACCGGCGCGCAAAGCCCGATCGATCTTCTTGGCGTCACCGGCTTCGTTTATCTCGCGGTCTTCGCCATGGCGCAGCTTTTCGCCTCGGTCGGCCTCTGGATCCGGGCGAGCTGGGGCGCCGTGCTGCTGGTCGCGGCGACCGTCCTCGAGCTCGGCATGTACCTGATCGGCAGCAAAGACGTGCAGATGAGCGCGCTCGGCTTCGCCATCCGCCTCGTGCTGCTGGTCTCCATCGTCGTCGTCTTCGTGCTGAGCCTCAGGATGCGGGAGCGGGCGCACGATTAGGGTCGCATTTAGCTTACTGATTTGTACCCTGCGGTTACCTTCCGTAAAGCCAAAATCCCGAACTTTTTCAGTAAGATAGTCTTAAGTGTGCGGCTTAAGTCGATCTTATTTCGGGCCGCGTACATATGGCCTTATGAGAGGCGATAAATCGCCCGGACGACGTAAACAGTGAGGCAAGAATGGCAACCAAATCCAACGCCGTTGAGGCGGAGGCGCCGGGCAGTGCGAGTGGCCTGAAGCCGCAATATCTCGAGGCCGTCAGCCGCGTGGAGCGGCTTCACCGCCGCCTGCTCGACCTGATCAAGGACGAATTCGACCGCATGGGCTGGGACGACATCAACCCGGTCCAGGCCCTGCTGATGTTCAACATCGGCGACGCCGAGATGACCGCCGGCGAGCTGCGCTCCCGCGGCTACTATCTGGGCAGCAACGTCTCGTACAATTTGAAGAAGCTGGTCGAGACCGGCTACATCTTCCAGGAGCGCTCGCGCGCCGACCGCCGCTCGGTCCGCATCCGCCTGACGCCCAAGGGGGAGGAAGTCGCCGAGGTGATCGACGAGCTCTACGACCGCCACCTCAAGTCGATCGACAAGGTCGGCGGGCTGGACAACGGCACCTTCGAGAGCCTGAACAAGGCTTTGGGCCGGCTCGAGCGCTTCTGGGTCGACCAGATCCTCTACAAGCTCTGATCCATCCACCCGATCCCATGCAGGGCGCGCCGGCTCCAAGGCGGCGCGCCGGGTGAAATGTGGCATCGAGGCCACATCGGAGATGCAAACGCCGGCCCCAGCGGCCGGTGTTTCTTATTTGCGCCGCAAACTCCGTTAGAAGCTCGGCGTGCGGCCTGTTTCCCGTACCACCGCAGCGTAGATCGCCAGCCCGACGGCTTCACAGCTCCTTGACCGGCGTTGTGACCTCCGGCCGGCGAATGGTATTTTTGGCTTTGCTCCTGCTCGACTGGTGACTGCATGCTCCTGACCCGGCGCAAACTTCTCGCTTCCGCGGCTGCCCTTGGCGGCGCGGCCGTCTTTGCCAGGCCCGCTTTTGCGGACAACGGCAACAGCGACGGCGGCGACTCGATCTGGGACATCCTGGCGCGCAGCGCCCGCATGAAGTCCGTCGACAAGGACAAGAACACCGATGCGGCGCTTTCGATCATCGATACGTCCGAGCCGATCCTGAGCTTCGATACGGCTGCCAACATCCAGGAGCGGATCGCCTACTACCAGCAGGTGGTGCAGGCCGGCGGCTGGCAGCCGCCCTCGCGCCAGATGTTCGGGCTCAGCGTCGGCAAGGACGGCCACGCCGTCATCGACCTCAAGCGCTTCCTGATCACCGTCGGCGACATGGAGAACGCCAAGGTCGTCGACGAACATTTCGACGATGCCTGCGACCTCGGCGTGCGCCGCTTCCAGGTTCGCCATGGCATCATTCCGACCGGCAAGATCGACGAGCTGACCTTTTACGCCCTGCAGGTGCCCGCCGATAAGCGGCTGGCGCAGCTCCAGATCAATTTGCAGCGCGTGCAGGAGGTGGCCGGCAAGCTCACCGCCGACCGCTATGTGGTGGTGAACATTCCCGCCGCCTCGATCGAGGCGGTCGAGGCCGGGCAGGTGGCCGAGCGCCACACGGCGGTGGTCGGCCGCATCGACCGGCAGACGCCGATCCTCGATTCAAGAATCCAGCAGATCAACTTCAACCCGTACTGGCACGTGCCCAAGAGCCTGATCGAAAAAGATCTGATCCAGTACATGAACGACGATCCGAACTACCTGACCAAGTTCAAGATCCACATCTACGATTCCAAGGGCAACGAGGTGCAGCCGACCGACATCGACTGGCACACCGACGACGCCGTGAACTACAGCTTCCGCCAGGAGCCGGGTGCCGACAATTCGATGGGGCACTGCAAGATCAACTTCCCCAACAAGTTCGACGTCTATCTCCACGATACGCCGACAAAATCGCTGTTCGCCGAGAACGCCCGCTTCCACTCCTCGGGCTGCGTGCGCGTCGAGGGCGTCGACCAGCTCGTCAACTGGCTGCTCGGCCCGAACGGCGGCTGGGACCAGGACGCGATCGAGGCGGTGTTCAATTCCAATGAGCGGCTCGACGTGAACTTGAAGACGCCGACGCCGATCCACACCACCTATATCAGCGCCTGGGCCAACAAGAACGGCATCGTCAGCTTCCGCGACGACGTCTACCAGTTCGACGCCCAGGGCCTCGTCGACACGACGACGGCCTGATGCCGGCGGGCGGCACGACACCGCCGGCCGGCAATGAGGTGTTTTTCGAATTCACCCCCATGGGCCCGCAGATGCGGGTCGCCGCCATCGACGGGCGCACCGGCATCGAGGTGGTCGTCATTGCGCCGTTGAGTGCGACCAAGGCGCAGATGCAGACGCTGGCCCTGGCCAAGCTCAGGAAGCGGCTGGAGCAGGAGGGGTAGGGCGGGCGTCGCTTGCCGCGACCGCAGCGTGGCGCTCGATGGCAATCGCACCCTGCCGGCTTTCCGGGCGCAGCGTTTCGGGGAGCAGCAGCCAAAGAAAAGGCCCGCCGGAGCGGGCCTTCAGGTTCGGGATTTCGCGACCGGATCAGAGCATGCAGTCGTGCCACTGGCCGTCGCGGCTGCTCAGGAACTGGTCGGTGGTTTCATCGTATGAGCGGTAGCGCGCGTGACAGCGTGCAACATGGTCGTCCGTCTGCGCGGAAATCACCACGTCGCTGCGCGAATGCGGCGTGAACAAGCTGCCGTCGTGGTTCACGACCGCCGTGGTGGCGACGCCGGTCCAGAAGCTGCCGATCAGGAGGGCGGCCACAAGGGGAGTGACGAACATGGGATAACTCCTTGGTTCTCTTTAGGTTTCAACAAAGCCAACAGCCGCCGCGCCGCCGGGAGGAAGCAGCCTATTGACCTTGATCCCCCGCTAACTCCCCCGCGCCCACATCGTTCCGGTTCGCGGCCCTTTCGCCGCAGCCCCAAACGCGGCATATTGGGGTGTTCGCGCGACTGGCGAGATAAGATGGGTGACCATCGGGAAACGCGAACCTTGGCCGCCGCTCGCCTGGGCATCCTCACCTGATCCGGGAGCCCGCATGTTCACAAATCCAACCCGAGTTTCGAGCGCCGCCTGCGGCCTTGGAATCGCCTTTGGCCGCGTGATAGAGCCGGGGCCTCGCCGGACCTGTCCGTACTCTTACCACGGGGAACGCCCATGAGCGCCGCCGCGTCACTTCCGCTCTTTCCGAACTTCTTTTCCGCGACCCTTGCCGAGACCGATCCGGAGATCGCCGAGGCCATCCGCAACGAGCTTGGCCGCCAGCAGCACGAGATCGAACTGATCGCCTCCGAGAACATCGTTTCAAAGGCCGTGCTCGAGGCGCAGGGCTCGATCATGACCAACAAGTACGCCGAAGGGTACCCGGGCAAACGCTACTATGGCGGCTGCCAGTACGTCGACGTCGCCGAAACGCTCGCCATCGAGCGCGCCAAAAAGCTGTTCGGCGCGGGTTTTGCCAATGTGCAGCCGAACTCGGGCAGCCAGATGAACCAGGCGGTGTTCCTGGCGCTGCTCAAGCCGGGCGACACCTTCATGGGCCTCGACCTCAATTCGGGCGGCCACCTGACGCACGGCTCGCCGGTCAACATGAGCGGCAAGTGGTTCAACGTCGTCTCCTACGGCGTGCGCAGGGATGACCATCTGCTCGACATGGAGGCGGTCGAGCGGCTGGCGCACGAGCACAAGCCCAAGCTGATCCTCGCCGGCGGCACGGCATATTCGCGCGTCTGGGACTGGCAGCGCTTCCGCGAGATCGCCGATTCGATCGGCGCCTACCTGATGGTCGACATGGCGCACATCGCCGGCCTCGTGGCGGGCGGCGTGCATCCTTCGCCGGTGCCGCAGGCGCATGTGACCACGACGACGACGCACAAGAGCCTGCGCGGCCCGCGCGGCGGCATGATCCTCAGCAATGACGAGGAGATCGCCAAAAAGCTCAACTCGGCAGTGTTCCCGGGCCTGCAGGGTGGGCCGCTGATGCACGTGATCGCCGCCAAGGCAGTGGCGCTCAAGGAGGCGCTGCAGCCCGAGTTCAAATCGTATGCGCGGCAGGTGGTCAGCAACGCCAAGGCGCTGTCGGCGACGCTGATCGAGCACGGGCTCGACGTGGTCTCGGGCGGCACCGACAACCATCTGATGCTGGTCGATTTGCGGCCCAAGAACGCCACCGGCAAGCGCGCCGAGGCGGCGCTCGGGCGGGCCAACATCACCTGCAACAAGAACGGCATTCCGTTCGACCCCGAAAAGCCGTTCGTAACCTCGGGCGTCCGCCTCGGCACGCCGGCCGGCACCACGCGCGGCTTCGGCGAGGCGGAGTTCCGGCTGATCGGCGAATACATCGTCGAAGTGTTGGATGGCTTGCGCGAGGCCAACTCCGACGAGGGCAATGCTGTCGTCGAAGCACGGGTGCGCGACAAGGTGCGGGCACTGACGGCGCGCTTTCCGATCTATCAGGATTGAAGGTGTTGAGCGTGCGACAAGGCCCCCTCACCCGGAGGGCTTCGCCCTCCGACCTCTCCCCCCGGGGAGAGGTGGTGCGTTGGCACGATCACGCCCCATCGCACCTCTCCCTTCGGGGGAGAGGTCGGCCCGGAGGGCCGGGTGAGGGGGCCTTGGCCACGAACGCGGTGGTCGAATAGATGCGCTGCCCTTATTGCGGGAACGACGATACGCAGGTCAAGGACAGCCGTCCGACCGACGATTCGTCGGCCATTCGCCGCCGCCGCATCTGCCCGAGTTGCGGCGGCCGCTTCACCACCTTCGAGCGCGTGCAGTTGCGCGAGCTGACGGTGGTCAAGAAGTCCGGCCGCAAGGTGCCGTTCGACCGCGAGAAGCTGGCCCGCTCGGTCTATACCGCGGTGCGCAAGCGCAACATCGACAGCGAGCGCGTCGAGCGCATGATCTCCGGCGTGGTGCGCCAGCTCGAGAGCCTGGGCGAGGTCGAGATCACCTCCGACCAGATCGGCGAGGCGGTGATGGAGGGACTGAAGAACCTCGACGACGTGGCCTTCGTCCGCTTCGCTTCGGTCTACAAGAACTTCGGCGCCGCCGACGATTTCCGCTCGTTCCTGAGCGAGCTCAAGGACGGCGAGACCCCCACCCTCGGCGAAGACGACGACTGATGGAACGGGAGTCCGGCGATCGCCGCTGGCTCGACGCCGCGGCGCGGCTGGCGACGCCGGCGCTCGGTACCGCCGGCGCCGGACCGACGGTGGGCGCGCTGGTGGTGGACGAGCCGCGGCAATTGCTGTTCGGGCGGGGCGTCACGCCGCCGCGCGGGGTCACCAGCGCCGAGCACATTGCACTGAACGAAGCCCGCGGCCTCACGGAAGGCCGCACGCTCTACATCACGCTGGAGCCCGCGGCGCGCTACACGAGCTTCGCTCCGATCACCAATACGATCGTGGCGTCCGGGATCGGCCGTGTCGTCATCGGCGCGCTCGATCCGGACCCGGAGCAGGCGGGGGCAGGGCTGCGGGCACTGGCCGAAGCCGGGATCGAAACGGCGTTCTACGAACATGCGCCGTCGCAGGCGCTGAACGAGGGGTATGCCACCCGCGTGACCAGGGGCCGGCCGTTCGTGACGCTGAAGCTGACGCTCACCGCCGACGCCATGGTCGGCCGCGGCGAAGCCGGCGGCGAACCGATCCTCGGGGCCGAGGCGCTGCGCTTCGTCGAGCGCGAGCGCGCCGCCGCCGACGCGGTGCTGTCGGGAGCCGCCCGGGCCGAGCTCGAGGACAACGATCTGCGCGTGCATCTCGACGGGCTCGAGGCCAGGGCAGGGCTGCGCGTGATCCTCGCCGGGTCGCGTGACCTCGACCTGCGGCGCGATCTGTTCGCGGCCGTCACGGGGGTGCCGATCATGGTGGTGACGACGCCGGAGCGGGCGCTGTCGCTGCGCCCCGGGATCGAGGTCGTCGCCGTCGAAGGGCGCCACGGCCGGCCGGATCTGCGCACGGCGCTGGGCGTTCTCGCCGAGCGCGGGGTCAACCGGCTCTTCGTCGAAGCCGGCGCCAAGCTGGCGGAATCGTTCATCGCCGGCGAGCTGATCGATCGCCTCTATATCCTCGACAGTCCGGTGGAGCTGGGGCGTGCCGGGGTGCCCGCGGCGCTGCTCGGCCGCTTCGAGGATCGCATACAAGCAGCGCGGTTTTCCGAGGTTGACCGGCGGATGCTGGGCGAAGATAAGGTGCGCACCCTCACGCGTAACTGAGTTTCATGCCGCAACAGCCTGCAGATGAGCGCGCGCCCATGCGCCCCGCCAATCAGCGCGGTGCCGCCCGTCTGGCCGCCGTGCAGGCGCTCTATCAGATGGATGTCGGCCGCCAGAGCCTCGAGGATACGCTGAGCCAGTTCTCCGCGCACATGCTGGGGCGCGAGGTCGAGGGCGAGCAGTATCTGCCGGCCGATGCCGACTATTTCCGGCAGATCGTGGGCGGTGTGATCAGGAGCCAGCTCGACATCGATCCCGCCATCGACAACGCGCTCAGCGACGACTGGCCGGTCGGCCGGATCGACGCGACGCTGCGCGCCATCCTGCGCGCCGCGGCCTACGAGCTCCTGCGCCGACGCGATGTGCCGCCGGGCGTGGTGATCACCGAATACATGGATATCGCGCGCGCCTTCTACGCGGACGAAACGCCGGGCATGGTCAACGCCGTGCTCGACACGATCGCGAAGGGCGTGAGCGAGTAGCGAGTAGCGAGGAGCGAGGAGCGAGGAGCGAGAAGGGCTTCTGTTCCCTACTTCCTATTCGCTATTCGCTAGTCCCTATTCCCTATTCGCTACGCTTCTCTCAGACCGAGCTGATGAGCTGCTGAATGAAGCTGGTGTCCTGGCCGTAGGACGGGGTCTTGCGGCCCTCGATGGTGAACACCTTGCCGTCCTTGAGCGAATAGACGGCCTTGTCGGCGACGCGATTGTTCTTGTCGAAATAGATCGCCAGCACGGTGCGGTCCTTGACCGTGGTCATGCCGAACGCCGTCTCGCTGACCTTGGTCTGCACATAATACCAGGCCTTGCCCTCGTTGAAGGCATTGATGGTCTGCGGCGAGCCCAGGACCGTGGCCACCAGCTCCTGGCTCTGGCCGGGCCGGATCTGCGCCATGGCGTCCTGGGAGATGGCGTAACCCTGGATCTTGTCGGTGGAGAGCGCCATGCCCGAGCCCATGCTGCAGCCGGCCAGCGTCGCGCCCAATAGACCCGTCGCAACGAGCGTCAGAAGGGCAGATGCGGCGGAGGAGCGCTGGAGCATGAATTTGACTTTCACGATGTCTCTCGACTAAGACGCCGACCCTTGGGCCAAGCGCGGGTTGTGTAGCTGCCAAGGGCGCCGGCTGGCAAGCTCGGTTGCGAACCGCTCCCGGCCTTTGTTGCCCCAGAGCATGGCCATGATATTCAATCTTTTCCGTAAATCCGCCGCCCCCAGCCCTGCCGAAGAGGGCTATCGGGCCATTGTGGCGCAATCCCGGCAGGTGAAATTCTACGCCGACTGGGGCGTGCCGGACACGGTCACCGGCCGCTTCGACATGATCTCGCTGCACCTGGTGCTGCATCTGCGCCGGCTGCGCGCCGAGCCCGCCGCCAAGGACTACGGGCAGGCGCTGGTCAACGTCTTCTTCCGCGACATGGACCATTCGATCCGCGAGCTCGGCGTCACCGATCTCGGCGTCGGCCCCCGCATCAAGAAGATGGGCAATGTGTTCTACGGCCTCGTTGGTGCCCTGGGCGAGGCGATCGACAGCGGCAGCGTTGCGGCGGTGGAGGCGGTGCTGGTGCGCAATATCTATGACGGCCCCGATCCGGGGGCCGCGCAGCTCGCCCAGTATCTGCTCGACGAGGCCGGCCGCCTCGATGCCGAACCGGTTGCGGCGCTGACCTTTGCGGGAGCCGCCGCGTGAGCGCCGGCCGCCTCCGGCTGCACGATGCGAGCGTGCGGCTCGACTCGATGCCGGTGCACGGCCGCGCCCTCGAGGTCACGCCGGACGCCACGGAGCGCGCGGCGCTCGCCGAGCGGCTCGGCGTCAGCTCCGTCGACGCGCTGGCGGTGAAGCTGCACGCCGTGAAGTTCCGTGGCGGCATCCGGGTCACCGGGCGGCTCACCGCCACGGTGACGCAGCCTTCGGTCGTGACCCTCGAGCCGATGGCGCAGCAGATTTCCGAACCGGTCGACCGCATCTTTTTGCCGGGCGGGGAGAAGGACTTCGCCGGCCCGGCCAACGCCGAAATCTTCGTCGATCTCGAGGGCGAGGACATGCCGGATCATTTTGAGGGAAATGAAGCCGATCTGACCGATCTCATCGTCGAGACGCTGGCGCTGGCGGTCGACCTCTATCCGCGCCGGCCGGGCGAGAGCCTTGACGACCTTGGCCTCAAGCCCGATGTGGCTGAGGATCATCCCTTCGTAGCGCTCAAGGCACTCAAAAAAGACGAGGACTAGGCTGCTTCCGCCTCTCTTGCGCCGCCTAGGCGTTTGATTAAAGGTGCGTCCCGCCCGTTGCGCCGGGCCAAAACACGGAACAAATGGTCGATTCTATTCGCATTTCGGTCGACGCCATGGGCGGCGATATCGGGCCCGAGGTGGCGATCCACGGTGCGTGGCTCGCGCTGCGCGAGCGCAAGAACATCAGCTATATTTTCCACGGTCGCGAGGCCGACATCACGCCGTTGCTCGAAAAGTACCCCGAGCTGAAGCCGGTGAGCAAAGTCGTGCACTGCGACAACGTCATCTCGATGGAGGAAAAGCCCTCGCAGGCGCTGCGCAAGGGCCGCGGCAATTCCTCGATGTGGAATGCCCTGCAATCGGTCAAGGACGGCGACGCCGACGTCGCCATCTCCGGCGGCAATACCGGTGCGCTGATGGCGATGGCGACCTTCTGCCTGCGTCCCATCGTGGGCATCTCGCGTCCGGCGATCGCCGCCATCTGGCCGACGCTGCGGGCCGACATCATCGTGCTCGACGTCGGCGCGACCATCGGCGGCGACGCCAAGCAGCTCGTCGATTTCTCGATCCTGGGCGCGGCGCTGGCGCGCGCCCTGTTCGACCAGGAATTGCCGTCGATCGGCCTGCTCAATGTCGGCACCGAGGAGATGAAGGGCCACGACGAGGTCAAGGACGCCGCCGCGATGCTGAGCGCGGCGAGCGGCGCCGGCTTCACCTATCACGGCTTTGTCGAGGGCGACGACATCGGCAAGGGGACCGTCGACGTCATCGTCACCGAAGGCTTCACCGGCAACATCGCGCTCAAGACCGCGGAAGGCACGGCGCGCCAGGTCGGTACCTATCTTCGCAATGCGCTCAAGGCCGACATCTTCTCGATGCTCGGCGCCATGCTTGCGGGCAAGGCGCTCAACGCCATCCGCCGCAAGCTCGACCCGCGCAACGTCAATGGCGGGGTTTTTCTCGGCCTCAACGGCATCGTCATCAAGAGCCATGGGGGCACCGACGAGGTCGGCTTCAAGGCCGCGCTCGGCCTCGCCTACGAGATGGCGCGCAGCCGGCTCATCGACAAGATTTCCGAAGGCATGCGGCGATTCCCAGCGTTCCCGGCTCCCGTGCCGGCTTCAACCGACAGAGAGGCGAATCCCGCGTGAGTGAGTTGCGATCCATCGTGCGCGGCGTCGGCAGCTACCTGCCGGCACGCATCCTGACCAACGACGAGCTGTCGAAGACCATCGACACCTCGGACGAATGGATTCAGCAGCGCGTCGGGATCAAGCAGCGCCACATCGCCGCCGACGGTGAGTTCACCTCCGACCTCGCGGTGCACGCCGCCCGCCGCGCCCTCGACAATGCCCGGGTCTCGCCCGCCGAGATCGACCTGATCATTGTCGCCACCACGACGCCGGACCTGACGTTTCCGGCGACCGCCGCGATCGTGCAGCAGAAGCTCGGCATGCATCACGGCGCCGCCTTCGACATCCAGGCGGTCTGCTCGGGCTTCGTCTATGGCATGGTCACCGCCGACTCCTACCTCAAGAACGGCATCGCCCGCCGGGCGCTGGTGATCGGCGCCGAGACCACCTCGCGCATCCTCGACTGGACTGATCGCACCACCTGCGTGCTGTTCGGCGACGGGGCAGGGGCCGCCGTTATCGAGCTCGGCGGCGACGGTGATCGCGGGATCCTCGCCTCGTCGCTCCGCTCCGATGGCCATTTCGCCGACAAGCTCAACACCACCGGCGGGCCGTCCTCGACGCAGTCGATCGGCTTCGTGCACATGGAAGGCAAGGAAGTCTTCCGCCACGCCGTGGGCAAGATCACCGACGTGGTGGAGAACGTGCTCTCGGCCACCGGCTATACGGTGAAAGACCTCGACTGGTTCGTCCCGCACCAGGCGAACCGGCGCATTATCGAGGGCGCCGGCGAGAAGCTGCACATCCCGCCCGAAAAGGTGGTGATCACCGTCGACCGCCACGCCAACACGTCCGCGGCCTCCGTCCCGCTGGCGCTGACCGAGGCCGTGTCCGACGGCCGCATCAAGCGGGGCGATCTGGTGATGATCGAGGCGATGGGCGGCGGCTTCACCTGGGGCGCCTCCCTGATCCGCTGGTAGCCATGGTCGCGATCCCGACGCTCGAAACCGAGCATCTGCGGCTGCGGCCGTACCGGACCGAGGACTTCGAGGACTACGCCCGCATGTGGCAGGAACCGGCGGTCGTCCGCTTCATCGGCGGCCAGCCGTTCACGCGCGAGCAGTCCTGGGGCCGTTTCCTCCGGCAGGTCGGGCTCTGGCACTATCTCGGCTTCGGATTTTTCGCCATCGAACACAAGCCGACCGGCAGGTTCGCCGGCGAATGCGGCTTCCACGACCTGCACCGGGCACTGACCCCGTCCATCGAAGGCACCATGGAGACCGGCTGGGCCCTGGTGTCCGAGATGCAGGGCAGGGGCCTTGCCGAGGAGGCGGTGCGCGCCGCCATCGGCTGGGCCGCCGAACACGGAACCGGCGACCGGCTGACCGCGATCATCGATCCCGGGCACGCCGCATCGCTGCATGTTGCCGGCAAGCTCGGCTTCGTCGAGTTCGCGCGCGGCGGCTATGGCGGCAAGCCGGTCGTGCTGCTCGAGCGCCCGCGGCGCTGATCCGATCCGCAAACTTCGGCGCAAACTCGAACGGCCCTCCAAGGTTGCCTTAATCCCCTATGGGGGTTAGTGTTTCGCGGCTCGAGGGAGAGCCCCGGCGGATACGGTGGCGGCGGAACGGGGGAGAGGCATGGCCCAAAAGACTGTGACGCGAGCAGACCTCGCCGAGGCTGTCTATGAGTCGGTGGGTCTGTCGCGAACCGAGTCGGCCGAACTGGTCGAGCGCTTTCTCAACCTGATCGGCGATGCCCTCGTGTCGGGCCAGAACGTCAAGCTGAGCTCGTTCGGATCGTTCCAGGTCCGCTCCAAGAACCAGCGCATCGGCCGCAACCCCAAGACGGGCGAGGAAGTGCCGATCCTGCCGCGGCAAGTTCTGGTGTTCAAACCCAGCAACGTGTTGAAATCCAAGATCAACAAATCTATGGTTCGCGCTGGAAAATAAGCCTTTCTTACGAAAGGATTCGGCGTGGAGAAGTCGCCCGAGGCGTTCCGCACGATCTCCGAAGCCGCTGACGAGCTCGATCTGCCGCAGCACGTGCTTCGCTTCTGGGAAACGCGATTCTCGACCATCAAGCCGCTCAAGCGCGGCGGCGGCCGGCGTTATTACCGGCCCGAGGATGTGCTCCTGCTCAAGGGCATCCGTCACCTGCTCTACGACCAGGGTTTTACCATCAAGGGCGTGCAGAAGATCCTCAAGGATCAGGGCGTGCGCCATGTGGCGGCGATCGGCAATGGCGGTGCGTCCGAGTCGCTGCCGCCGCCGGAGACGGCCGGCATGCAGACGACCGCTGCGGGCGAGCTGGCCGACGCCGCGGACGAGATGTCGCCGGTCAACGGCAGCGGCGCCGGACGCGAGCTGAGCGGCGAGGGCCGCGACAAGCTCGAGGCCGTGCTGCGCGAGCTGCTCGAATGCAAGCGGTTGCTGGAGCGGGCCCGGGAATAAGGTGCATCTGGGCATCCGGTGTTCACCCTCCCCATCGCGGGGAGGGGAGCGCGGCTGGAGCCGATTGGCTCGGAGCGGAGCTTCGGAGGGGGCGAGGCACGCTCGGTGCCGACTGCCTCCCTCCTCCGGCTCGATGACAGCACTTGGCGAAGGGCTAGGTCCTGTCTCGCTTCCTCCCCCGCAAGGGGAAGGTGCGCCGACTGCGAGAGTCGGCTCCGTTCACCGGCTCTGGTGCTTCGGGATCTGGTTGTTGGGCAGGAACAACAGCAGGAGCGTCGCCGCGAGATAGAGCGCGCCGGCGACCCAGTAGGTTGGCGCAAAGCCATGGGCGTAGGCGTTGAGCGCCAGCTCGCGGACGCTGTCGGGCAGGGCCTCGAGTCCCTTCGGGGTCAATCCCGCCAGGCCGCCTGGAATGGCGCTCGCGACACTGGCGGGCAGCGCCGCCGTGGCGTTGCCGAGGCCCAGTGCCATGACGCCGCCATTGATGCCGAGCCCGAGGCTCGCCCCGATGGTGCGGGCCTGCGTCGAGAGCGCCGTGGCCGCACCGATGTCCTTGAGCGGGGCGGCAGTCTGGATCGCCACCAGCAGTGTCTGCATGCTGAGGCCCATGCTGACGCCGAACACCAGATAGGTGAGCCCGATCAGCCAGAGCGGCGTATGGTCGTCCATCACGGCGTAGCCCAGCATCAGCATTGCGCCGAGCGCCATGCCGATGACCGGCAGCCACTTGTAGCGGCCGGTCGCCGCCATCAGCCAGCCGGCAGCCACCGAGGTCACCGCGACCGCCACCGACATCGGCAGGAACAGCAGGCCGAGCGGTCCGGGGGCGAGCTGTGTGATCATCTGCATGAACAGCGCGAAGTAGAAGTAGAGCCCCAACGTCACCATGCCGCTCAGCGTCGAGGCGATGACCACGATGCTGATCGTGCGGTTGGCGAACAGCCGCAGCGGCACGATCGGCTCCGCCGCCCGCCGCTCGACCAGGATGAAGCCGACAATCGCGGCGATCCCGATGATCGGCAGCGCGATGGTCCACTGGTCCAGCACCGGCGCCTCGAGCACGTGGTTGCTCCAATAGACGATGGCCACCGTGCCGATGGCGAGCAACACGCCGCCGAGGATGTCGACCTTGTGGTGCGCCGTCGCCGGCTTGCGCTGCATGAACAGCCAGATGGCCGCCAGCACGACGACGCCGATCGGCATGTTGACGAGGAATACCGAGCGCCAGCCGAACAGGTCCGTAAGGTAGCCCCCGCCCACCGGGCCGACCACGGTGCCCACCGTGAACACGATCGAGGAGTAGCCCTGGTACTTGGCGCGTTCGCGCGGCTCGAACAGCTCGCCGATCATGGCGAAAGCCGAGACCATCAGGCCGCCGCCGCCGATGCCCTGCAGCACGCGGGCGATGATCAGCGACGGCATCGACCAGGCGAGGCCGCACAGCAGCGATCCGGCGAGGAACGCGGCGACCGCGAAGACCACGATGGACTTGCGGCCATACATGTCGCCGAGCTTGCCGTAAAAGGGCGAGACCGCTGCGCTCGACAGCAGGTACGCGGCGCCCACCCAGCCGAGCAGGCTCACATCACCCAGATCGTGGGCGATGGTGGGCATCGCCGTCACCACGATATTCATATCGAGCACGGCCATGAACATGGCCGTGAGTGCACATAGGTAAATCAGCAGCGTCGATCGGTCGGGCCGCGACGCTGCGGCAGTTGCTTGCGCTTCAATTGTCATTTGTCATGTCTCTTCGATTTGGCCGGCAGTCGGACCAGTCGGGCGTCCGGCACGACAATGACGGAGAGGAGATCCGTCATTCGACGTTTGGTGAGGACGCGAGGTGGAGACCGTCGCTCCTCCACCTGTCAGGAAGCGGCAGTGGAGGAGTGCGGTCTTATGTGCCTCTAGCAAATGTATGTCAACAGCATATATTTGCAGAATGCACTTAGTTGACTTTTGCACGGATTTCTGGTAGGCGCGCACATGACCAAATCGGACGGCGGCGACGGCGGCAAAATCGGCTACGACAAATACGTGGCCCGCAACGTCGGCTGGTTCCAGAAGGTCGGCTACAGCGGCAAATCAGCCGAAGCGATCGTCGAGATCGATGCCGCCATGACCCGCATCCGGCGCGGCATGTTGAAGCGCGAGCTGGTCAATTCGATCCTTGCCGAGCTCGACCCCAACCTCGACCTCACGCGCCTCGACGTGATGACCACGGTGATGCACTGGCATCCCGATGGGGTGCAGTCGGACCAGGAGGTGACCGTTGGTACCGTCGCCGAGCGGCTCGGCATCGATCCGTCACGCGCCAGCCGGCTCGTCGCCGACGTCATCGACCTTGGCTATCTCCGCCGCGCCGCCTCGCAGGGGGACTCCCGCCGGATCGTGCTCGAACCGACCGAGAAGGGCTTGGCCTTCGGCGAAAAATTCCGGCTCAAGAAGGCATCGGTCCTGGCCGCGAGCCTCAAGGGATGGACGGAAGCCGAGCTTGTCGAGTTCGCCCGGCTGCTCGATCGCTACAGCCACTGGGGCGCCGACGGCATGCGGACGCTCGCCGAACCGACAGGCAAGCCGCCAGGCTGACGCCTATTTGTCGGGGCTGTCGGTCGCTCTCGGCGAATTGATGACCCCGAAGGCGCTGGAGCCGGCTCCGTCCGAGAAGTTGGGATAGCCCAGTACAGTGAGTCCGCGGCGCAGCAGTTCCCGGACGGCAGCCGCGCGGCTCGGCATGCGGTTTGTGAACCGAAAATCGTCGAGCGCGCGAAGCTCCTGTTCTTCCAGCATGATCTGGAGGCGCTCGCCGCGTTTGAGGTCGTGTCCTTTGGCCGTGCTCTCGGTCATGTCCTGCCCCAGGCGTGACTCGCTGATACTCATCTTACTCATTTAACGTCAAGTGATGACATTGGTTGCACGCTGCGCCTCCAGCAACGTGCTCACTGCGAATATGCGTGACCTGTCCCGGAGCGGGCGCTAGGCCGGATGCAGCGTCGAACCCCGCAGCGAGGAAAAGAGTCCTCGAAATGACGATACCCAGACTGAATTCCGTGCTGATCGTGGAGGACGAGGGCCTCGTCTGCCTGATGCTCGAAGATTTGCTGCACGACATGGGCGCGCTCGTGATCGACGTGTTTGCGACCGCCGGCGACGCGCTCGCCGCGTTGCGCGCGGCCCACTACGACTGTGCCATCCTCGATATCATCGTGCGCGACGGAACGAGCGAGCCGGTGGCCGATGCCTTGGCCGAACGCGATATCCCGTTCCTGTTCTCCTCGGGCGTCGACCTCGACGTCCTGCCGCCGCGGCACCAGGGCCGGCGGCTGATCTCAAAACCCTTCGACGACAGCACGCTCGCTGCCCAGATCAGCGACCTGCTGCGCGGCCGGCCGCAGGGGCTCTGCCCGGCCTGACGCAGGGTTGCGCGGCATCGGCCGACAGACTAGATAGGCGCCAGAGTCGGGGTGTAGCGCAGCCTGGTAGCGCATTTGTCTGGGGGACAAAGGGTCGTCGGTTCAAATCCGGCCACTCCGACCAACTCTCCCCGCTGTGGAGGCAAGCGGATGCGGATCGCTTGGACGGCGCTGTCGCTGTTGCTGCTGACGGCACCGGCGATCGCCCAGGATGCCTCGAGCAGCGCCCTTCCATCCGCGTTTTCCGGGTCCGCCCCGAGCTCGAGCCTCGAGCCGGCGAGCTCGAATGGAGCTCCAGCACCGGCCGGTCTGAGGGATGCCGATCTGGAGCTGGCGGTTCGCGCCGCCTACGCCGCAGCCCTGGATTTCGCCGCCGCCCACGACAACTATTTCGCGCGCGACGGCGTCGTCGAGCCGCTCCGCGCGGCGGTCGCCCAAGCGCTGGCGTCGACCTATCCCTCGGTGGTGGTGCCCGATGCCGCGGTGGACGGCGATGCGGCGAAAGCCTGTCTGGCGATGCCCGGCACCGCGCTTCGCGTGGCGAGCAATGTCTTCGGCGACGGGCTGTGGCTGACCGCGGTCACCGACACGCGGCTGTTCAGCTACACCTACGATCCGCACAAGAGCGCCGAGGTCGTCGTTCAGGCGGCAACCGCCTGCAGCAGATAGTTCAGACCAGCGCGCTGAGCCGCTTCTCTTCGCCCGGCCGGACGGTCCAGTACGACGCGGTAACGCCCCAGATCAGGCCGCCGATCAGAAAGAAATGGCGCCAGTGGTCGAGATCGATGATCGCCGCCTCGACCGCCAGCGGGATGAACACCGCAATGAGCGGGATCAGCAACAGTCGGTTGGGCGAAGGGCGGAACACGAACCGCACGCCGCGCCAGATGGTGACGATGACGAACAGATAGAACATCAGTCCGCCGCCCCAGCCATAGACGTGCAGCACGTCGACATAGGAATCGTGCGGCTCCTCCTTGATGTGGAGGTTGCGGAATTCGTAGGGCCCGATGCCGAGCGGATTGGCCAGCGCCAGCTCGAACGCATAGCCCTGCCGGCCGAAGCGGCCGCTGTCGCCTTCGTCGTAGCTTTGCGCCTGGGCGCGGGTATCGAACAGCTCCTGCACCTTGGGGATGGAGAGCAGGCCGCCGAGCAGCACGATCACCACCGTGACGCCGACGATGGCGGTGATCAGCATGCGCACCTTTTCCCTGGCGTTGGCGACACCGAAAAAGCACAGCAGGTAGACGATGAGGCCCGAGGCGATGAGGTGCGCCCATGCAGCGCGCGAAAAGCTGGCGAACACGCCGACCGCGATGATCATCACCACGATTGCCCCGACCACGGCGCGGCTCGGTTTTGCCAGCAGCACGCGCTGCAGCGCATACATCGCCGGCAGGATGAGGAACGGCGCGAAGACGTTGGGGTCGTTGAACAGCGCCTTGGCGCGGCCGTAGCGGGTGAAGAGGTCCTGTCCCGGGATGACGCCCAGATAGCCGAGCGCACCGAGCAGCGCCGAGATCGTCGCCGTCACGATGTAGGCGCCGACGATGAGCCGCATCCGTTCCTGCGGCCGGTCGGCGACATAATTGGCGACCCACACCGCCGTGAAGAACAGGAAGATCGTCACCGTCTGGAAGATCAGCGCATCGGTCACCGCGGTGAATTTCGGCTGGAAGGCGCCGATCACCGCGAAGGGAATGAACAGCGCCCAGATGACGAGCAGGCCCAGCGTCTGCTTGTGAAACGCGAATCCACCGGCAAAGGCGGAGACGGTGAGCACCAGGAAGAACACGAGCTCATAAGGCGCCGGCTCGGTGATGACGATGCTGCCCAGGAAAATCCACAGCACCACCATCCAGTCGAGCAGGGTGCCGAAGCGGGCCCTGAGGTACGCCCCGCCGTCGCTGCGGCGGGCCTCCGGACCGAGCGCCGTGGTGTCGGCAATCGCCATGTCAGTAGGCGTTCTCGGACTTCGAGAACAGCGAGAACGGCGTCATCACGACGATGTAGAGGTCGAGCAGGATCGACCATTTCTCGATGTAGTAGAGGTCGTGCTGCACGCGCTGCATGATCTTGTCGACCGTATCGGTCTCGCCGCGCCAGCCGTGGATCTGGGCCCAGCCGGTGATCCCCGGCTTCACCTTGTGGCGGGCGAAGTAACCCTCGACGGCTTCGTAGTAGAGCAGGTTGTCGGCCTTGGCCTGCGTCGCGTGCGGACGCGGACCGACGACGGAGAGCTGGCCGGTCAGCACGTTGAAGAACTGCGGCAGCTCGTCGATCGAGCTCTTGCGGATGAAGCGGCCGACGCGGGTGACGCGCGGATCGCCCTTGGTCACGAGCTTGCTGGCATTCGCATCGGCCATATCGGTCCGCATCGAGCGGAACTTGTAGACCTCGATCAGCTCGTTGTTGAAGCCGTGGCGCTTCTGCTTGAAGAACACCGGGCCCTTGCTGTCGAGCTTGATCGCGATGGCGGTGACCACCATGACCGGCGACAGCAGCACCAGCGCGATGACCGCGACGATCTTGTCGAACAGCCACTTGAAAACGAGGTTCCAGTCCGAGATCGGCCGGTCGACCATGTCGAACATGCGCACCTCGCCGACATAGGAATAGGCCTTCGAGGTGAACTGCAGGCGGCTCATATGCGCGCTGAGCCGGATGTCGACCGGCAGGACCCAGAGCTGGGTGAGCATTTCGAGCACGCGGTTCTCGGCACTGAGCGGCATCGAGACGATGACCAGATCGACCCGCGTCTGCCGCGCGAAATCGAGGAGGTCGGCGACCCGCCCGAGCTTGGGCAGGCTCGCCACCGATTCCGGCGAGCGCTCGTCGTTGCGGTCGTCGAACAGGCCGAGCAGGCGCACGTCGCTGCCGGCGCTCTGCTTGATCTGGTCGACGAGCACCTCGGCATCGTGGCCGCCGCCCACGATCACCGTCCGGCGCTTGAGCCGGCCTTCGCGCGTCCACTGCATCACCAGGGTACGCAGCGACAGCCGGAACAGCACCAGCACCAGCGCGCCGCTAAGGTACCAGCTCACCAGCCAGACCCGCGACACGAGCTCGGAGCTCTTGAACAGGAACGCCGCGATCATCAGCACGATGAACACCAGCGACCAGCTCGCGAGCACGCG
>DATMTK010000186.1:0-2415 GCA_035564755.1 Devosia sp.
GGCCGGCATCCGGTGGTCGAATCGACCGTGAAGGCCGAGGGCGAAAGCTTCGTCGCCAACGACACGGACCTGTCGGGCGGCGCGCTGTGGCTGGTGACCGGCCCGAACATGGGCGGCAAATCGACCTTCCTGCGCCAGAACGCGCTGATCGCGATTTTGGCGCAGATGGGCAGTTTTGTGCCGGCGCAAAGGGCCTATGTCGGGGTCGTCGATCGCGTTTTTTCGCGCGTCGGCGCGTCCGACGACATCGCCCATGGCCGCTCGACCTTCATGGTCGAGATGGTCGAGACCGCCGCCATCCTCAACCGCGCCACCACCAAGTCGTTGGTTATATTGGACGAAATCGGGCGCGGCACCGCCACCTTCGATGGCCTCTCGATCGCCTGGGCGGCGGTCGAGGCGCTGCACGACGAAACCGGCTGCCGGGCGCTGTTCGCCACGCATTTCCACGAGATGACGGCGCTGCAAAAGACGCTGCAGCGCGTGCGCAACGTCACCATGTCCGTGCGGGAATGGGAGGGCGAGGTGGTGTTCCTCCATGAAGTCGTGCCGGGCGCGGCCGACCGCTCCTACGGAATCCAGGTGGCCCGGCTCGCCGGACTGCCCGAACGGGTGCTGGCGCGGGCCCGGCAGGTGCTGGGTGTGCTCGAAAGCCGCGCTTCCGGGCAAACCTCGCCTATGTTAGACGATCTGCCGCTGTTTGCGGCGGCTCCCCCACCGCAAGAGCCGGAAATTAATCCTCTGGATGCGATGCTCGATCAGGTGCGTCCCGACGAACTGTCCCCGCGCGAGGCGCTCGATCTGATCTACGAGCTCAAGAAGGCACGCGATGCCGATCGCCGAAGCTGAACTTCGCCCGAAAAAGGCGCAGTTTCATCTCAAATCCGCCGAAGCGATCCTCGACGAGGTGACGGCGGCGCTGGGCCAGGACTCGCCCAAATCCGCAAGTGCCCGCTCGACGGTGCTGGCGATAATGCGCAAGAGCCTCGCCGAGGCGCGCAAATCGGCGGAGGCCGAGCTGGAGGCCACCGGCCATGGCACCAAATGCGCGCAGAACCTCAGCGCAGCCGAAGACGAGATCATCCGCGCCATCCATCTGTTCGCCGTCCGCCACGTTTATCCGGTCGACAATCCGTCGGGCGCCGAGGCGATCTCGATCGCCGCGGTCGGCGGCTATGGCCGCGGCACGCTGGCGCCGGGCTCGGACATCGATCTGCTGTTCATCCTTCCCTACAAGCAGACGCCGTGGGGCGAACAGGTCACCGAATACATCCTCTATATGCTGTGGGACCTCGGCCAGAAGGTCGGCCACGCCGTCCGTTCGGTCGACGACTGCATCCGCATGGCGCGCGCCGACATGACGGTGCGTACCGCGACGCTCGAAGCGCGCTATCTGACCGGCGATAGAACGCTGTTCGATACGCTGGTCAGGCGCTTCGAGACCGAGATCATGCCCAAGACCGGGCCCGAGTTCATCGCCGCCAAGATGGCCGAGCGCGAGGAACGGCACCGGCAGATGGGCAACACGCGCTACGTGGTCGAGCCCAACATCAAGGACGGCAAGGGCGGCCTCAGGGACCTGCATACGCTGTTCTGGATCGGCAAGTATTTCTACCGGGTCAAGACCAGCGCCGAACTGGTCGACAAGGGCGTGCTCAGTGCCGACGAGTACCGGCTGTTCCAGCGCGCCGAGAACTTCCTGTGGGCGATCCGCTGCAATCTGCATTTCCTCACCGGCCGCGCCGACGAGAAACTGACCTTCGACGTGCAGCCCGAACTCGCCAACCGGCTGCGCTTCGCCGATCGCCCCGGCATGCTCGGCGTCGAGCGCATGATGAAGCGCTACTTCCTCGTCGCCAAGGACGTGGGCGACTTGACCCGCATCTTCTGCACCAGCCTCGAATTCGACCACGCCAAGCCGCTCGACATGATGGGGCGCGTCGCCGGCATCTTCAAGCGCGGCAAGGTGGCGATCAAGGGCGAGCCCGATTTCATCATCGATTCCGGCCGCCTCAACACGGCGCGACCGGATACCTTCGAGAAAAATCCGCTGACGCTGATCCGCTCCTTCCTCGTGGCCGGCCGCAATGACCTCTTGTTCCATCCCGATGCGATCAAGCAGATCACCCGCTCGCTGCACCTGATCGGCCACGAGGTGCGGGCCGACAAGGCGGCGAACGAGTGGTTCCTCGAGATCCTGACCAGCCCGCGCACGGTCGAGCGGATTCTCAGGCAAATGAACGAGAGCGGCGTTCTAGGCAAGTTCGTGCCGGAGTTCGGCAAGATCGTCGCGCTCATGCAGTTCAACATGTATCACCACTATACGGTGGACGAGCATTTGATCCGCTCGGTCGGCGTCATGGCCGACATCGCCAATGGCGGCTTGCGGCAGGAGCTGCCGCTGACGCACGAGCT
>DATMTK010000187.1:0-14954 GCA_035564755.1 Devosia sp.
TCCTCCGCCCTCCAGCGGCGTATGCCTGAATCCACCCCGACGCGTCGGCGGGACGAAGGTCCCATAAATTGCCGACTACCGGCTTGGACCCTAGTCCCGCCGAGGCCGCTGCTCACGACGCGGCCGGTTCTTTGACATCGCCGGATGGGCCGGCGGACGCTTCCGCTCGCCCTGTGAAATGGCATTCCAAAAAGCGAACCCCGGGATTTTGGATCCCGGGGTCTCAGGTCTGCCGCAACTCAACAGACAAAAGGGAAGGCAGAAGTGCTCAGGCGGCTAGGCAACGCTCTCGGCAAAGACTTCGCTCTCGTCGGGCTCGCGCAGCACGTAGCCGCGCCCCCAGACGGTCTCGATGTAATTCTTGCCGCCGGTCGCGACAGAAAGCTTCTTGCGCAGCTTGCAGATGAAAACGTCGATGATCTTGAGTTCGGGCTCGTCCATGCCGCCATAGAGATGGTTGAGGAACATCTCCTTGGTGAGCGTCGTCCCCTTGCGCAGGGAGAGCAGCTCGAGCATCTGGTATTCCTTGCCGGTCAGGTGCACGCGCTGGCCGGTGACCTCTACGGTCTTGGTGTCGAGGTTCACAGTCAAATCGCCAGTCTGGATGACCGACTGCGCATGGCCCTTGCTGCGGCGGACGATGGCATGGATGCGAGCGACCAGCTCGTCCTTGTGGAAGGGCTTGGTCATGTAGTCGTCGGCGCCGAAGCCGAGACCGCGCACCTTGTCTTCGATGCCGGCGAGACCGCTCAGGATGAGGATTGGGGTCTGCACCTTGGCGACGCGCAGGGTGCGGAGCACCTCGTAGCCGCTCATGTCGGGCAGGTTCAGGTCAAGCAGGATGATGTCGTAGTCATAGAGCTTGCCGAGATCGACGCCCTCTTCGCCGAGGTCCGTCGTGTACACGTTGAAACTTTCGGATTTGAGCATCAGCTCGATGCTCTGCGCCGTCGCGCTGTCGTCCTCAATCAAGAGCACACGCATGCCGTTCCCCTTAAAGTCGTTCCTGCTGGAACTTGGGGAAACGGCGGTCGCGCCGTCACCCCTAACCGATCCCTACTGGATATGACTCAAACCTAAGCGCCATTAGTTAACAAAGTTTAATTCTGATCCGCAATATGCAAAGCAATTGCTACTGCATGTTAATTAAGTAGCTGATTTCAAACGTTAAAATCGATCAATGGAACTTAAGATTTTAGGTTAAGAAAGGCTTTTAATCGACTCTTGCGACTCAGCGTTCCGGGGTTTTGGCCTGTGGAAAAGCGGCAGGACACGGGGAGGCTCAAACTGCACGCTCAACGTCGATGATTAACGCTTTTTGCTTAACGTTCCGTTAGCGTTGTCACAGGCGATTCGAGGGACGTTCCAGTTGCGCGCATTGACCGCCGATATCGAAGCGATCGACGAGGTCGAGGTCTTCGGCCGGGTCAAGACGGTGCAGGGCCTGCTCATCGAGGTCGTGGGCCCGGTGCGCGAGCTGCGCGTCGGCGGCCGGGTGCAGATCGAGAGCACCGGCGGGGAACACCTCGAGGCCGAGATCATCGGCTTCCGCGATGGTCACGCGCTGTGCCTGCCGTTCGGGCCGCTGGCCGGCGTGCGGCTCGGCTGCAAGGCGGTGTTCCAGCGCAATGACGGCGCGGTCTATCCCACCGATGGCTGGCTCGGCCGGGTGGTCAACGCCAATGGCGAGCCGATCGACGGCAAGGGGCCGCTGCCGCGTGGCGTGGCGTCCTATCCGCTCAAGCAGCAGGCGCTGCCGGCACATGCCCGCGCCCGTGTCGGCGCGCCCATCGACATGGGGGTCAGGGTGATGAACACCTTCACCACTATGTGCGAGGGGCAGCGCATGGGGATTTTCGCCGGTTCCGGCGTCGGCAAGTCGGTGCTGATGTCGATGCTGGTGCGCAACTCCACCTCGGACGTCGCGGTGGTCGGGCTCATCGGCGAACGCGGCCGCGAGGTGCAGGAGTTCGTCACCGACTATCTGGGTGAGATGGGCCTCAAGCGCGCAGTGGTGGTGGTCGCGACCTCCGACGAGGCGGCGCTGATGCGGCGGCAGGCGGCGTACCTGACGATGGCGCTGAGCGAATATTTCCGCGACCAGGGCAAGCGCGTCTTCTGCATGATGGACAGCCTCACGCGCTTTGCCATGGCGCAGCGCGAGATCGGCCTTTCCATCGGCGAGCCGCCGACGGCCAAGGGCTATCCGCCGACGGTATTTGCAGAATTGCCACGGCTGCTCGAAAGAGCCGGGCCGGGACTGGTGAATTCGGGCAGCATTACGGGTCTATTTACCGTTTTAGTCGAAGGTGATGACCACAATGAACCCATTGCAGATGCCGTCCGCGGCATCATCGATGGGCACATCGTGATGGAGAGGGCCATTGCTGAACGGGGGCGTTACCCGGCCGTCAATGTGCTCAGGTCCATCTCGCGCACCATGCCGGGGTGCGTACCGCCAGCGGTACGTCCGGTCCTGCAGAGGGCGCGGGAATTCATGTCGGTGTTTGCCGACATGGAGGAACTGATCCGGCTGGGGGCTTACCGCAAGGGATCGGATCCTCAGGTCGACCGCGCCATCGCTCTGTCGCCGGCGTTCGAGGCGTTCCTCGGGCAGCAGCGGGAAGAGCGGACCAGCATCGCAGACGGCTACACCATGCTGGCGGCGATCCTGGACAAGGCCGGGAAGTGAATGACTTGAGTGTGTAAGGAGTACAAGTCATGAAGTCGCGCAGCGAGAGCCTGATCCGGCTCAAGAAGTTTCAAGTCGACGAGAAGCGTCGCCAGGTTGCGCAGATCGAGATGATGGTCGCCGATTTCGAGCGCATGGCCGCCGAGCTCGACCAGCAGATCGAAATCGAACAGCAAAAGACCGGCATTTCCGACGTCGCCCATTTCGCCTATTCGACGTTTGCCAAGGCGGCGATCCAGCGGCGCGACAATCTGCTGCGCTCTGCCGGCGACATGCGCGACCAGCTCGAGGCGGCGCAGGATGCTTTGGCCGAGGCCGTCGAGGATTTGAAGAAGGTCGAACTGCTCGATCAGCGGGAGCAGGGCCGCGAGGCAGCCGCCGACGCCAAGGTCGAGCAGGACGAGTACGACGAGATCGGCCGCTTGCGGCACCGCCGCTGATCGTTCGAGACGTCGGAAACGACAGGGCGCCGCGGGCGCCCTTCCGCGTCAGTTCTTGGGTCGCGTTTCCGAACCGCAGGAGTGGTGCCCACCCTTGCTGGAAACGCACTAGTAAGTCTTCATCGCGAGGTGGGGCATCCCACCTTCCTCGAAGCGTTCACCGTAAGCGGTGAAGCCGAGCTTTTCGTACATCGCCACTTTGTCCATTTGCGCGGTGAGGGCGAAGCGCGTGGCGCCGGCCGCACGCGCCTCGGCCATGGCGAAGCGCATCATGGCGCCGGCGATGCCGAGGCCCCGGCGTTCACGCACCACAGCGACACGGCCGATCTTCACATGCTCGGGCAGAAACAGCAGCCGCAGGACGCCCACGACATTGCCATCGACAATGGCGACGATGTGCGTCGCGGTCTGGTCGTAGGCGTCGCGCTCGACGCTCTCCGGCACGTTCTGTTCGAGCATGAAGACCTGGCGCCGGACCTCGAGGGCAAGGCGGCCGAGATCGGAATGGAAAGGGACTTTGAGCAGCAGCGGCTGTGGCATGGCGGCGCGACCAAACCACCGCGCGAAGCAAAAGAAAAGGCCCGCCCGCGCGTTACGGACGGGCCTTGGCCATCGTGCGCTACTGCGCCGCGCTACTCGAGGCGGTCAGGTCCATGCTGGTGCTCGAGGTCGCCGGCTCGGTTGGGCCGGAGGCCGGGGCCGCGGAGGCATCGACCGTCTTGAAGTCCGGCGCGTTGGTGAGCTGGTCCTTGGTGATCTGCAGGACGAAGCGGTGGGTGTTGTCGGAGGCCACGGTCCATTGGAGGGCACCGAAGTCGACCGCGACCTGCTTCTCACCGATGCCCAGGAAGCCGCCGACACCGACGATCACCGCGGCGATGCCGCCATTCTCGTTGACGATGAAATCGGTGATCTTGCCGAGGTTGTTGGCCTTGTCGCCGGTGCCGTCGTAGACCGGCGAGCCGATGATCTTGCTCGCAAGATGGTCCGTATCGGCCTGGGTGTAGCCGGAGAGAATGTCGACCTGACTGCGGGCGGTGGTTGTGCTCGTTGAACTGGACGCCGGCGCGGACGACATCATCGAGGACTCCATCGAGCTCGCGGTCGACATCTGTGACGACATGGCGGAGCTGTCCATCATCGACGATGAACTCATCGCCGAACTGTCCGTGGCCGAGGATGAGGGCATCGCCGACGAGTCCATTGCCGATGATGACGATTGGGCCAAGGCGCCGGTGATGAGGACAGCGGTCAGCGCCGTGCCGCCGAGAAGCAGACGGATCATTTTGATCTCCAGAATTGTGGTTGCCCGCGATGCGGGGAGTCGAAGCGAAAACTCTGTTTGCCGCCGGTCGTTCCGAAGAAAGATTGTGCTAGGATTGCAGGGTGTTCCTGTCGATCTTCGATATCTTCAAGGTTGGGATCGGCCCCTCGTCGTCGCACACGATGGGCCCCATGCTGGCAGCCGGCCGCTTCATCGAGACCATTGGCCGTTCGCCGCTTCCGGCTGGCGGCCTGACCCTCGGCTGCCGGCTCTATGGATCGCTGGCCTACACCGGGGAGGGCCACGGGACGATCCGCGCCGTCTATTGCGGGCTTCTCGGCATGGCGCCGCGGACCTACGACCGCACCCAGGCGGATGAGGCATTGGCCGACCTGGCGCGAACCGGAACCACGCGGTTGCGCAATGGCCGCGTGGTGCATCTGCCAAAAGATGCGGTGACAACCGCACGCGGCGAGCGGTTGCCGGCGCACCCCAATGGAATGACCTTCTTTTTGCGTGACGGAGCCGGTCGGGAGGTGATGGCCGAAAGCTACTATTCGATCGGCGGCGGGTTCGTGCTGACCGCGGCGGAAATAGCGGCCGGCACGATAAAGCCGAGCGACACCGACGTCCCGTATCCCTTCGACAACGCGGCGCAGATGCTGGCGATGGGTGATGCTTCGGGGATGACCATCGCGCAGATGAAGCGCGCAAATGAGCTCGCGCGTGACGGCGGCGATCTCGACCGGCGGATCATGGACATCTGGGACGTGATGGAGCGCTGTATCGATCGTGGTCTCGGCGCCGACGGCATCCTGCCCGGCGGGCTCAACGTCAAACGGCGCGCGCACGGGTTGGTCCAAAAGCTGGCGATGCGGGGCGGCGCCAACGACGCGCCGCTGCACTCGGCGGTCGACTGGCTGCAGGCCTACGCGATGGCCGTGAATGAGGAGAACGCGGCCGGCGGGCAGGTGGTGACCGCGCCGACGAACGGCGCCGCCGGCGTCATCCCGGCGGTGATCCGCTACTATCTCGACCTCGTTCCCGGAGCGTCGCGCGACAAAGTGCCGGACATGCTGCTCACCGCAGCCGCGATCGGTGGACTGATCAAGTACAATGCCTCGATTTCGGGTGCCGAAGTCGGCTGCCAGGGAGAGGTGGGATCGGCCTCGGCGATGGCCGCAGCGGCCTTGTGCGCGGCGCTCGGCGGCAGCAATGGGCAGGTCGAGAACGCGGCCGAGATCGCGCTCGAACATCATCTCGGCATGACCTGCGATCCGATACGGGGCCTCGTTCAGGTGCCGTGCATCGAGCGCAACGGCATGGGGGCAGTAAAGGCGGTGGCGGCGGCGTCCCTGGCGGCTCTGGGCGACGGACAGCACATTGTGCCGCTCGATGCGGCAATCGAGACGATGCGGCAAACGGGCCGCGACATGGACGAACGCTACAAGGAGACGTCGCTGGGTGGCCTCAGCGTCAGCCTGCCCGAGTGCTGATCACAGATGCAGCAGGTCCTTGACGAAGAGGACGTCGACTCCGAGCGAGACGACCACCATTGCAAGGTACCACGGGGCGAGAACGATCCAGGCAAGGACACGGGCCAGATCCCACTGCCGCTCGGGCTCATCGTCGATGAACTTGCGCCGCGCCCCAACGTTCTGGTTGAGCGCCGCCTCGGGCCTGAGAAGCGGCCGCTGGGGCTCGTCGATTGAAATGGCAGGGACTTGCGGCTCAGCCGGCTGCGGTTGAGCTTTGCTGGCTGTGTCCTCCGGCGCCGCCTGGGGCAGCCTGGCTGCCTCTGAGACGATACGCGCCGCATCCTCCCGGTAAAAGCCGGTGGCCCTGGTCTTGCCGTCCAACAATGTGCCCGCCCGCAACACGCCTACAACCGCGTCAGTTGAATCACTGAGTTGGCGACGTGTAAATCGGGAGAAGAGCAGGCAATTGCGACTAATCCACCGTTTCGTTACATCGCAGACAGACGGGGTGACCACCGGGGCAGAGGCGTCCAGCGCCAATCCTGCGATGTCCGACCAAGTCTTGCTTCTCAACGGTACACGATGTGTGCACGTGGCGGCTCGGCCCCGATTGTCCGGAAGAGTTTCATAACGCCGCGCCGGTAAGCTTCCCGGATGCTCGAGGTCCTCCCAAGCTCGGCGATCGGCCCGCGGCTCTCGCCCAATGCGGCGCGGGCCTGGCTTTTCGTACTGGCGCTCGTGGCGATCGGGCTGGTCTGGGTCGCGCTCGGGATCACCGACCCGGCAAGGCGCGCGGGTCCCAGCGACCTCGATACCTACGAACGCGTGGTCGCGGCGCTCAAGGCCGGCCAGGCCTACTACCCGGCGTTGCATCAGGCTCTGCTCGAGGGAGGGTACGGCACGCTGTCGCCGCTCAACTGGCGGCCGCCGCCGTTCTTGACGTTCCTGTCGTGGTTTCCATCGCTGGCCAGCGCCCAGGTCTTCCTCGGGCTGGTGACATTGGTCGGTTGGCTCGTGGCGATTGCCTACGCCTACCGGCGCGGCGGCATCGGGGCGTCGGCGGCGGCCGCGTTCCTCATGGCGGCGTCGCTGGTCTCCATTGTCGCGTACCGCGCGGAGCTGAGCTTCGAGCTCTGCTGTGGAACGCTGATCCTGATCTCGGTTTGTGCTTACGGCCTCGGCTGGCGATGGGTTGGCTTCGTGGTCGCCGTGCTGGCGCTGTTCGTACGCGAGCTCGCTGCGATCTACGTGCTGGTCTGTATAATCATGGCGATCCGCGACCGGCGATGGACGGAAGCCGGCGCATGGCTCGCGGCCATTCTTGTCTATGCCGGGCTCTATCTCTGGCACTGGATGCAACTGAGCGCTCTGCTCGGACCGGTCGATCACGCCGCCGCCGTCGGGTGGCTGCAGTTCGGCGGGCTTGTTTTCATGTTGCGCACGGCGGCGTTCAACGGCGTCCTGCTGGCGGCTCCGGTTTGGATCGCGGCGCTGGTCCTGCTGCTTGGACTCACCGGGCTGAGCACCATGCCGCGCGCATTCGCGACCGTCCTGCTCTACCTCGCGCTGTATCTCTTCTACGGCCGCCCCGAGAACGAATACTGGGGCGCCGTGTATACACCACTCGTTGCGCTGGGCCTGGTCTGGTCCTGGCCGGTGCTCGTCTCGATCGGAGCTAGACTGCGCCGATCGTCCTGAGGCGGATGCGGGGGTGAACCTCGTTCTGGCTCATCACCACGGTCTGTGGGCGGAAGCGCTCGATGATGGCGCGGACGTGCGGCCGGACCGAGGGCGAGGTAATCAGCACGGGAAGCTCGCCGATCTGGGCGGCATTCTCGAACCCCTGCTGGATCGCGAGGATGAACTGTTGCAGGCGGGACGGCGCCATCGCGAGGTGACGGTCGGCGCCATCGCCGACCATGGCTTCGGCAAAATCGCGTTCCCACTGCGGCGAGAGGGTCAGCAACGGCAGATTGCCGTCGGGACCGAGATTGGCGGCGCAGATCTGGCGGGCGAGACGCGAGCGCACATGCTCGGCGATCATCTGTGTGGTGCGGCCGGCGCCGGCCACTTCAGCAATACCCTCGAGGATCGTCGGCAGGTCGCGGATCGAGATGCGCTCGCCGAGCAGGTGCTGGAGCACGCGCTGGATCCCCGACACCGAGATGCTAGACGGCACGATGTCCTCGACGAGCTTTTGCTGATCCTTGGGCAGGCCGGCGAGGAGGCTCTGCACGTTGGCATAGCTCAACAGGTCGGCGACATTGGCCTTGAGCACTTCCGTGAGATGCGTCGAGATCACGGTCGATGGGTCGATGATCGAGTAGCCCTTGAGCTCGGCCTCGTCGCGCAAAGCGAGGTCGATCCAGGTCGCGGGCAGGCCGAAGGTCGGCTCGGTGGTGTGATGGCCGGGCAGGGTGATCTCCTTGCCCATCGGGTCCATGACCATAAGCTGGTTGGCGTAGATGCGTCCCTTGCCGGCGTCGACCTCCTTGATCTTGACGACGTAATCGTTGGGTTCGAGCTGCATGTTGTCGAGGATGCGCACCGGCGGCATGACGAAGCCGAGCTCGGTCGCGAGCTGCCGGCGCAGCGCCTTGATCTGCTCGGTCAGGCGATCGGTGCCGGTCTCGTCCTCCTTGACGAGCGAGAGCAGGGCGTAGCCGAGCTCAAGCTTCAGCTCGTCGATCTTGAGGCTGTCCGAGATCGGGGCATCCTCGGCCGGCTTGGTCGAGGCAGTCTTGCCGGAGATCGCGTCGGCGGCGGCCCTGGCGAGCTCGGATGCCTTCTTCTTGGTCGACCGGAAGGCGAGATAGCCCATGCCGCCGGCGAGAGCGAGGAAGGGCAGGATCGGCATGCCGGGAAGGAAGGCCATGACGCCGATCACGGCCGACGACATGCCCAGTGCCTTGGGGTAGCCGGTGAACTGCGCGACGAGTGCCTTGTCGGCGGACCCGGTGACGCCGGCCTTGGAGACGAGAAGGCCCGCCGCTGTCGAGACGATGAGCGAGGGGATCTGTGAGACGAGGCCGTCGCCGACGGTGAGCAGGGTGTAGTTGTTGCCGGCCTCCTGGAAGCTCAGCCCCTGCTGCAGCACGCCGATCACCATGCCGGCGATGATATTGATGAAGGTGATGAGCAGGCCGGCAATCGCATCGCCGCGCACGAACTTGCTGGCGCCGTCCATGTTGCCGAAGAAGGCGCTCTCGGCTTCGAGGGTGCTGCGGCGCTTGCGGGCGGTCGCCTCATCGATGAGGCCGGCGCTGAGATCGGCGTCGATCGCCATCTGCTTGCCGGGCATGGCGTCGAGGTTGAAGCGCGCCGCGACTTCGGCGATGCGGCCCGAACCCTTGGTGATGACGATGAAGTTCACGATGATGAGGATCGCGAACACCACGACGCCGATGACGAAGTTGCCGCGCATCACGAAACTGCCGAAGGCTTCGATCACGTGGCCGGCGGCATCCGGGCCGTTGTGGCCGTTGGAAAGGATCAGGCGGGTCGTGGCGAGGTTGAGCGCGAGCCGCATCATGGCGGCGATCAGCAGCACGGTCGGAAACGAGCTGAACTCGAGCGGCGCCTGGATGAACAGCGACGTCATCAGCACAAGTACCGAGAAGACGATCGAAATCGCCAGGAGGATATCGAGCAGAAACGGAGGCAGCGGCAGGATCAGGACGACGATGATCGCCATGACGCCGACCGCGAGCCCGATATCACTGGCGCGCAGAAGGTGGTCGAGCTCCTTCAGCGTCGGCAGGCGGAAGCCGCCTGCCCGGGAGCCTGCGGACGGCTGGGTGATGTCTGCCAACTAGGCGCTCTTTCGCACTTCGCCGGGGGCGGGCACGCGGGTGCCTTCGTCGGCATATTGGTTGAGCTTGTTTCGCAGCGTGCGGATCGAGATGCCGAGGATCGTCGCGGCGTGCGTACGGTTGCCGAGCACGTGGTCGAGTGTCTCGAGGATAAGGTCGCGTTCGACGTCGGCGACGGTGCGGCCGACCATGGAGCGCGAGATGCTCTCGGCGACCTGTGCCGCCTGCGTGGCCAGCGACGCGGTCTGGACGGTCTCGGACAGGCCGGCGCCGTCGGGCATGACGATCGCGTCGGGTCCGATGACATCGCCCGCGGCGAGCAGCACGGCGCGGTGCAGTGTGTTCTCGAGCTCGCGGACGTTGCCGGGCCATGGCGCCCGCATGAGCGCCTGACGCGCATCGTCGCTGAGGCGGCGAGGCGGCAGGCCGTTGGCCTTGGAGTATTTCTCGACGAAGTGGTCGGCGAGCGCCACGACATCGCCAGGGCGCTCGCGCAGCGGCGGCAACTTGAGGTTGACGACGTTGAGGCGGAACAGAAGATCCTCGCGGAAGCTGCCGTCGCGGACGGCCTCCGAAAGATTGCGATTGGAGGTTGCGATGATGCGGATGTCGACGGGCACCGGACGGGTGCCCCCGACGCGGTCGATCAGCCGTTCCTGGATGGCGCGGAGCAGCTTGGCCTGTAGGCGCACATCCATCTCGGAGATTTCGTCGAGCAGCAGCGTGCCGCCGGAGGCCTCCTCGAACTTGCCGATGCGACGGGCGATGGCGCCGGTGAAGGCGCCCTTCTCGTGGCCAAAGAGCTCGCTTTCGAGCAGAGCCTCGGGGATGGCGGCGCAGTTGACCGAAATGAAGGCACGGCCGGCGCGCTTCGACTTGCCGTGGAGGTACTTGGCCATCACTTCCTTACCGGTGCCGCTCTCGCCAGTGATCAGGACCGAGGCATCCGACGGGGCGATCTGTTCGGCGAGTTGCACGACGCGAGCCATGCCGGGATCGCGGAACAGGAAGTCGGAACTTTCGCGCGCGACGGCAGCGATGACCGCGGCGATCAGCTCGGCATCGGGCGGCAGCGGGATGTATTCCTTGGCGCCGGCGCGGATGGCGTTCACCGCCGCGGCGGCGTTGGTCTCAGTGCCGCAGGCGACGACCGGGATGTGGAAGCGTTCGGCATCGAGCGCGGCGATCAGGCCGGGGATGTCGACCATCACATCGACGAGCAGCAAGTCGGCGCCGCGACCGGCGCGCAGGCTCGACAGTGCGATATCGATGCTCGCCGCATGCGCGACTTTGGCGCCGCCCTGCATCGCAAGCTTGGTGGCTTCGGAGAGCTGGCCCTCGAGGGCGCCTATGATCAGCAGTCGCATCGATGAGCTCCTAGGCTGCCTTGACGATTTCGGTCATGGTGACGCCGAGGCGGTTCTCGACGAGGACGATCTCGCCGCGGGCGACGAGGCGTTCGTTGATGAAGATTTCGACGGCCTCGCCGACCTGGCGGTCGAGCTCGACGACCGTGCCCACATCCATCTTCAGCAGGTTCGCGACGGGGATGCGGGTGCGTCCCAGGACGACCGAAATGCGGACGGGAACGTCGAATACCGCTTCGAGATCGGCGGCGGTACGCTCGACCACCTGCGATGGGCCGCTACGCTCGGGGGCTTCCATCTCTTCGAGGCCGAGACCATTGGGTTCGTTGGCCATCAGTGTGCTCCAGCGTCAGGGCCGCGGCGCGCGGCGAGGAAATTGGCGATGCGGCTGTCGATCTCCGCTTCGAGAGTGGCGCGGTCGCGAGCGATACCGCCGTCGACCCACTCGATGCGGGCGTCCCCCTGCGCCTGGTCCGGATCGCCGAGGACGACGAGGCGACCGGTGAAGCCCGAGGTGGCAATGCGGGCCGTGGCGATCTCGCGAACGGCGTCGGCCAGATCGGGTGCGCACCGGATGACGAGGTGGGGAACGGCATCGAGCGAGGCGAGACAGTCGGCGATCAGCGCCTCGATCTCGGCCGCAGGAGATTCGGCGATCATGGCGCCGGCGAGCTTCTTGCCGATGGCCGCCGCCAGACCCACGGCATCGGCGACGGTGGCGGTGCGGTGATCATCGAGCGCGGCGTTCACGGCGGCGGCATGGTCGGCGAGCCGTTCGGCGGCCTGCGCCAGCCGTTCAGCCGCCTTCACGACCTGGGCGCGCTGCCCCTCTGCGAGGCCATCGCGATAGCCCTCGGCGCGGGCATTCGATACCAGCGCAGCCAGGGCGCTTTCGGTCAGTACGGAATTGCGCTCCTCTCGATGGCCGAGATCGAGGTCGAAACGGAACTTGGCGGGCGCGGCTGACGTCATCCGATCATCTCCTCGTCAGACTTGCCCTTATTGAGGATGATCTCGCCGCGAGCGGCCATGTCCTTGGCCATGGCGACCAGTCGACCCTGCGCTTCGTCGACATCTTTCAGGCGGACCGGGCCCATGGCTTCCATGTCGTCCCTGAGCAGCTTGCCGGACCGGGCGGACATGTTGGAGAAGAAGATGTCCTTGAGCATGTCGTTGGCGCCTTTGAGGGCGAGCGCGAGCTCCTTCTTTTCCACCTTGTTGATGAGGGCCTGGATGGCGCCGCCGTCGAGCCGGCCAAGGTCCTCGAAGGTGAACATGAGAGCCTTGATGCGCTCGGCGCCCTCGCGGTCGGACTCTTCGAGCGAGGCGATGAAGCGGGCCTCGGTCTGGCGATCGAAGGCGTTGAAGATTTCGGCCATCTGCTCGTGGCTGTCGCGCCGCTTGGAATGGCTGAGCGTCGACATGAATTCGGTGCGCAGCGTGGTCTCGATCTTTTCGAGGATTTCCTTCTGCACGGGATCGAGCGAAAGCATCCGTTTGATCACGTCCATCGCCAATTCTTCGGGCAGGATGGCAAGGACCCTGCTCGCGTGGTCGGTGGCGATCTTGCTCAACACCACCGCGATGGTCTGCGGGTATTCGTTCTTGAGATAGGAGGCGAGGATGTCCTCCTGCACGTTGCTGAGCTTCTCCCACATATTGCGGCCTGCCGGACCGCGGATCTCCTCCATGATCGCATCGACGCGATCGGGCGGCAGGAAGGAGAGGAGCAGACGCTGGGTCGATTCCGAATTGCCCGAAACCGAACCGTTGGCCGAAACGCTGGTGACGAACTCGGCGAAGAGCGCGTCGAGCATCTCCTGGGTGATCGGTCCCATTCGCACCATGGTGCGCGACAGGGCCTTGACCTCCACCTCGTCGAGTTCTTCGAGGATCGGCCGCCCATAATCGGGACCAAGCGAGAGCAGCAGCACCGCGGCTTTCTCGTCACCTGTCAGATCGCGCTGCGTGGCGTCCGCGCCAATAACGAGCTGTCGCGACATGGTTTGCGCGATATTGGTGGGGGTTTGAACTGCGGGGGCAGCCATCGGTCAACTCACACTGCGCTTGAGAGCCAGTCGCGCACGATCAGCGCGGCCTGCTTGGGGTTTTCTTCGACCAGCGTTCCAACGGTCTTGAGCGTCTGCGCCTGTGCCGCGCCCAGATTGCGGGCGTCCTTCATCCAACCGGGAAGCGTCGGTGGCGGGGCACCCTGGTCTGCTGCAACCATCTCCTGGCCAAGTGCAGCCGGCCCGGCGACTGCTCCGGGCATGGCCGCAACGGCCATGGCGGGCATGCCAACCTCGGCGCTCACGGGCAGGGCAAGCGGCTTGTTCTCCGGCGCCAGCACGCGCTTCAGCAGCGGGCGCATGACGAAGAATACCAGAGCCAGGGCGATGATCAGGGTCACGACCATCTCGGCGCCGTTGATCAGGTCGTCGCGGGTAAAGTCGAAGAGGCCGGGGCCAGAGGTGCCTTGCGCGGCCGGCGCTGGGCCTTGCGCGAACTGCAGGTTGCTGACGGTGATCTGGTCGCCGCGGGTGTTGTCGAAGCCGATCGCGGACTGCACCAGCGCCTTGATCTGGTCGAGTGTCGCCTGGTCGCGCGGCGTATAGGTCTGGTTGCCCTTGCTGTCGGTGGCGTAGGTGCCATCGACCAGCACCGCGACCGACAGCCGTTTGATCGTGCCCGGGTCGGTCAGCGACGTCTGGCTGGTGTTGGAGATTTCATAGTTGGTCGTCTCCTCGTCGGTGCTGCCAGCCTGCGATGTGCTGCCAGCCGGAGTGGTCGTCGTGGTCGCGCCGGGGAGTTGCGTCGACGCCGAGACCTGGCCCGAATTGCTGCCATCGGTCGAGTTGTTGGCGACGTTCTTGGTCTGGGTCGACCGCACGACCTGGCCATTGGGATCGAAGCTCTGTTCGGTCTTGGTGACATGCGTCATGTCCAGATCGGCCGAGACTTCGACCCGCGCGCGGCCGTCGCCGACGACGCTGCCCAGCAGGTTCTCGATGCTGGTCCGCAGGCGGGTCTCGATGGCGACCTTGCGCTCATCGGCCTCGCCGGCGAGCACCGTCGAATCGTTGCCATCGCCCGCGCCGGCCGCGAGCAGGTTGCCCTGGTCGTCGGCGATCGTCACCCGATCAGGCGTGAGGCCTTCGACCGCAGAGGCAACGACATGCTGGATGGCACGGATTTCTTCATTGGTGAGCTGCCCCCGGACCGACACGACGATGGATGCTGTCGGATCCTTCTTGTCTCGCGAAAAGAGCTGCCGCTCGGGAAGGACCAGGTGGACGCGGGCCGACTTGATCCGCGCGAGCGAGGAGATGGTGCGGGCGAGCTCGCCTTCGAGCGCACGGACATTGTTGATGTTCTGCACGAAGCTCGTGGCGCCAAGCGTGTTCTGCTGATCGAAGATTTCGTAGCCGACCTGGCCCTTGGTGGGCAGACCGTCGCCGGCAAGCTGCATGCGCACGCTGGTGATCTGGTCACGCGGGATCAGGATGGTGTCGCCATCGCCGCGGATTTCGTTGGGAACGTTCTGCTTCTGCAATTCCTCGACGATCGCCTGGGAGTCCTCGAGGCTGAGGCCGGTGTAGAGCGGGGCCATCTGCGGCGTGGAGGCTCGCATGATCAGGAAGGCGAAGAAACCGAGCATCAGGATTGCGACGGTGGCCATAGCCGCCACACGCTGTAACCCGAGGCGGTTGAAGAGCTGAATATAACTGTTCACCCGAGACTGACCCGCCGCCCGCGTTGCCTTGGTGACCCTCAGCGGATCACATAGGCAAAAATTACCTAGCGGATGGTAAAGAAGGTCTTAACGCGGGCATGCCGAATGCAATGATCGGCACCTTCTGCCGGGTCTTTTGGGCGAAACCCTTTAAAGCGCGTTAACAAA
>DATMTK010000188.1:0-4567 GCA_035564755.1 Devosia sp.
GTGAACATCGGCTTGCCGTCCCCGTCGAGCATCGAGCGCGAAAGCAGGCCGAAGGAATATTGCTTCATGTCGACCTTGCCGTCCGGATAGGCGGCCGCGGCCCAGTCGATCTTGGCGCCCGCCGTCAGCATGGTCAGCTCGACGTCGCCGCCCAGCTCTTCGCAAGGAACAATGACGGTCGGAAGGTTCTTGGCTGCTTCGAGCAGCTGGTCGCGCGTGAGACGGGTCATGTCGGATTCCGGTCAGGGGAAGGTAATAGAACTCCGGCCCCGAAGGGCCGGATCGCCGCGAGGCTTAGGTGGTCGGGCCGCCGGTGCCGCTCCAGATCTGGGCGCCGGTCGGACGGATCGTGGCGGTGAACATCATCACCGCGTCGGTGCCGCCGGTCACGCCGAACTTCTTGATCGTCGCCGAGTAGGAGAGGATCGAGCCGTCCGAATAGGTGTTGCGGAACTTGAACGCAGTGACCGCGCCGGCGTTGTCGCGCAGTGCGTTCTGACCCGTGCTCAGTACGACGCGCTGGCCGGTCAGCGTGACCGATTGGCTATCCTTCAGGCCGGCGATGTATTCCTTCGCCGTCGATTGCAAGTTGGTCGCGTCGAGGTCCGAGGCTTCCTGGCTGACGTCGGGAATGTCGGTATTCTGGCTGACCTCCAGCCAGGTCGTGCCGTCGTCGACGCTGACTTCCAGCAGGAAACCCTGGGTGCTGACGGCATCGTTTTTGGTGCCGTAACGCAAGCCGGTATGGCGGATCACGCTGGGCGGGCCGACGATCAGCTCGACGAGCATCACGAGCGCCGCGACGGTGGACAGGTAAAGACGAGAGAGCAATTTCATGTCGAAGTCCTCAGTGAGTTAAGAGAGCCAAGCTGCCACGTCAAAGCTGACGCGATGAAGTTTCGTGTCGGCTTCATAGTCGTCCGGGTTGTCCGTAATGGCCCCGACATTCAGCCCCGAGCGCAAGGCTACCTTAGCCGAATCGGCAAGTCCACGGGCCTGAGCGTAGGTCAGCGCCCACACGTCGATCTGCCGCCGGCCACGGTACGGACCGGCGCCGCGCAGGTTCTCGTTGTAGCCGCCCGCGATGGTCTGGTAGGTGATTCGCGGGCGCACCGTCGGGTCGGCATCGGCAAACGGCGTCGTGGGGGCCAAGCCAGAGAGCGCGGCGACGATCTGGGTGTCGATGTTCATAGCGGCCGGCCCCAGCTCAGCTCGATCACGCCCTGCAGCGTGTCGGCGATGACGCGCACGGCCTCCTGCGCCTTCCCCTCGGCGGCCGGACGCATGAACGGGTACGCGCGCGAGCGGGACGTGCCGAACTCGACGAAGCGGCCGTAGAACGCCAGTTTCTTCAAGTCCACGCTGAAGACGATGTTGTCGCCCATGATGCCGCGGTCGTGCGTGTAAAGCGAGCGGGCCATGCGCCCGGTGATCTTCTCGGGGAACGCCGGGTGACCTGCCTTCACCAGGCGCCGAGACTCGCGCAGGATGACGTTGGCGCCTTGGCGCAGCGCCTTGCGACCGGCGGCCCGCGCCGTAGTCGTGCCCATCTGCAGCAAGCGCTGCTCGAAAGCGGCGAGATTCGGCGTCTCGAAGTTAAAGTCCATCGGACGCCCCCACGAGGGCCAGCAGCGTCATCTCGGCCTCGATATTGTCGAGCCGCACGACCTTGATGCTGTAGACGCGCCCGTTATACCGGAAGCGCCAAGTGATCGGCGCCACGCCCGGGTAGGGGTGCAACGTAGCCTCCACGATGTCCAGGCCGATCTGCGCGCCCGCGAGGATCTTCTCGCCCGCGTTGCGCATGGTCTTGACGCTCGGCGGTGCCAGCGTCGCCCAGACCGGCGCGGGCTCGGCGACCCACGAGGTGACCGGGGCGCCGTACTCGTCGGTGCCCGAGGTGACCTCCTGCTCGAAGGTGATCTCGTGGCGGCGGGCTCCGGCGCGCACGGTCACACGCCCTGCTGCACGCGGTAGGGGACGAGCAACGCGGTGACGCCGAAGGGCAGCTCGATGGCGTTGCTCAGCTCGGTGATGACGAACTCGCGGTTCACGGCCCAGCCGGCGAACAACAGGACTGCCGCCTGCTTGAAGGCGTCATTCGCCACCATGCCGAAGTAGGTCAGCCGCGCGGCGGCCTTCGCCGTATTCCAGTCGTAGATGAGCTTGTCGTAGGCGATCTGGGCGACGTCACTGTCCGAGGTCAACGGCTCGCCAGGAATCCGCTGGTTCTGCGAGCCGTTCAGGACGTCGAAGGTGCTCGGGTTCGAGTCAGGCAGCGCGGCCCATGCGGCGTAGGCCGCCTCGTAGGCCGCCTTGGCGGTAGCCAACGCTGCGGGCGCCGCCGCGATCGCTGCATCAAGCGCGGCCTGATCGACATAGACATTGCGATTGAGGAACCGGGCGCAGTGCGCCTCGGCGGCATCGAGGTAACTCTGGAGCAGCGCATCTTCGCTCGCCCACGTAATGCGGCCTTGGGCCTTGGCGATAGTCAGGTCGAGGAGGCTCATGCGAGATGCCCTACGTAGGAGGCGGGGTTCGGATGCCCCCAACGATACAAATGTAGCAGGTATATGCCAAGTGCTACGCCGATCCGGCCGCCGCGTGCGCGGGCCGCCTCACAGAACAGGCGATCGAACTGCACCGACTTCTCGACGAACGGATGCGCCAGCCACGACTGCTTCGAGAACAGCATCAGCATGCCGGCGGCCACATCTTGCAGCGGGCGCACGGCCGTCGTATGGGCATTCCAACGGTCTTTGGCGATGCCTATATGGACGCCGATGTCCGCCTCCTCGCTGATCTTGCCGCCGTGCAGCTGCTCGGGCGAGCGCAGGCGGTTGGTCATGGCGCCGATGACGGCGTAGTGGTCGCGCTGGGCCTCGACGACGGCCTCGATCTGCTTGCCCCACTGCGGCGTCAGGAACAGCGTGTCGCCATCGCGCACGCAGACCCAGGCGTCGTCTGGCAGCAAGGCGATCGCTTCGTTCAAACCGCCGCCGATGTTGCCAGTCTTCCAAGGAACGATGTGATGAATCATGCGAAACTCTCCACGATTTGCCGCCGGATCTCGTTCACCTTGTCGAGGTGGTAATGCTCGCGGACGTAGTTTGCCAGCGCGGCGCCGATTTCGGCAGCCAGCCAGGGGTACGCCAAGCACGCGCGCATGTTGGCTCGCCACTCCGCGGCCGTCGACGCCAGCATGACGCAACGCGCATCGGAGCCGGCGCGGTACGGTGCCACGTCGGACGCGAGCAACGGCAGCCACTTGGCGCCGGCCTCCAGCATCTTCAGGTTCGACTTGCAGCGATTGAATTCGTTGGGCGCCAGCGGCGCCAGCGCGGCCAAATGGCCGTCGTAGAGGCCCATGTACTCGGTGATGCGGCGAACTGGTTGGCGGCTCGCGCGCGGCACCATCTGGCGCATGCGCTGCCACTCAGGATGACGCTCCTCATAGCCGGCCAGCACGACCTCTTCCCGGTCGAAAGCCTCGGCTATGGGAGCAACGTCAGGTACGTGGCTCGCACCCGCGGCGTAGACGAACGTGGAAGCCTCGCCCGGAATCGCGCGGGTGAATTGAGCGTCGTCAAATGGCAGCGCGTTCGGCACAATGACCACGTGGGGGTTGACCGCACGAACATGATCGGCGAGGTGCTCGTTCGTGACCATCACCATATCGGCCTCGGCCAGGCAAGCGCGAATCCGTGCCGGCGTGCCCGCCACCTTCCAGCTGGCGGCCAGGTAGTGCTCCGGCGGCAGATCCCAGAAGTCGTCAAGGTCCGCGAGGATGCGGTACCCCTCCCGGCGCTTCTGCCGGAGTTGGGCAATGCCGCCGGGGACGGTGCGGTTGAACACGAATACCGGGACTTTCGGCTCGACCTTCAACCGCGTGAACGGCAGGAAGACGCGGTGATACCCGCAGGACGTCTCCGCGCTCCCCTGCAGCGCCAAGTGCGTCATGCCGTCGGCCTCGGGTACGGGTAATAGAGACGCGGCGAGGACAGCTCAGCGAGCCAGATCGTGCGATTCGCCATGATCGCAGCATTCTTGGCCTCGGGCGTCATGTTCGGCTTTGGGCACTCGCCGAAAACGTCCTGGCTATGGATGTAGGCGGAAGCGCGGATCAGCGACGGGTGGCCCTCGCTGCCGAGAGCGCGGCGCATGCGGTCGTTCCGGCCGGAATCCTCATATCCGTAGCGGATGTAGGCTTCATTGTAGTAGCCCACCCGTTCGATCATCGCGCGCGTCTGGAAGCTGAAGCAGCCGACGGCCGAGTCCCAGAAGTTGATCTCGCCCTTCGACGCCAGCAGCTTGCTCTTGAAAATCTCGGGCAGCCCGAGGAAATCCAGGTCGTGCTCTTGCGACTGTGCGATGAAATACTCGGCCCAGCCCGGCATCACCGGGTAACAGTCATCGTCGAACAGGAAAAAGTAGTCGCAGCCCTCAAGGTAGAGCTGGTGCAACACTTCATTTCGGGAATACGCGGGGCCGCGCCTTCCCAGATCGGTAAAAGTGGCGGTGATCGCCCCGGCCGGCTCCAGCAAGCTATGCAAGGGGCGCACGCCGC
>DATMTK010000189.1:0-7693 GCA_035564755.1 Devosia sp.
GAGGCCATGACACGGGCCTTTGAGGCGCTCAATGCGCAGGGCCATGCGACCGAGGCCTTGCAGCGGGCATATATCGGCGGCGATCCGAAGCCAACCGGCCAGAAGCTCACAGATGGTGCGGGGACCGGTCCCGGCGACTACGATACGCAGCACAAGCAGTTCGATCCCGCTTGGCGCGCGGTGCTGCAGGCCCGCGGCTATGCCGACATCCTGCTGTTCAATGCGAACGATGTTCTGATCTATAGCGTCAAGAAGAATCCGGACTTCGCGGTCGATTTCTCCAGGGGCAGCGGCAGCCCGCTGTCGGAAGGCGACGTCGCCCGGCTTGTAGACCGTACGGCCCAGATGCAGGCCGGAGAGGTCGCCTTTTCCGACTTTACCTTCTACAAGCCCGCTCCGCAGCCGATGAGTTTCATCGCGACGCCGGTTTACAGCGCCGAAAAATTTGTGGGCGTGCTGGTGTTCGAGCTTTCCGCCAAGTCGATCTCCGACAAGCTCAGTGCGATCCGCGGGCTTGGGCACACGGGCGACGAGATCATCGTCAGTTCGGACGGCCTGATGCGCACGCAGTCGCACTTCACCACCGACCCGAATGTGTTGGTGACACCTATCCGCGGTGATGTCGTCACGGCAGCACTCGGCGGGCAGCATGCCCAGGGAACGCTCAGCTATCGTGGCACGCCGATGGTGGCGCTCGCCGCGCCCTTCTCCTACGACAAGACGAACTGGGCGGTGATCGCCGTCCAGTCCCGCAATGAAATACTGGCGCCCGTGCTCGCCATGCTCGATACGATGCTCCTGGTCGGCGGAGCGTTGCTGGTGCTCGTTGCGGCAGTCGGGGTGCTGTTTGCGCGATCGGTCAGCAAGCCGATGGCACGCCTGGCCCGGACGATGAAGGTCCTCGCCGGAGGCGATTTCAATGTCCAGGTCAGCGGCGCCGGCCGGTCCGACGACATCGGCGAGATTGCCAGAGGCATCGAGGACCTCCGCACAAGCCTAATCAAGGCCACCTCGATGACCGAAGAGGAGCGGGCCGGGTCGGAACGCGGCCGGGTTGAACGCGCCGCCATGCTGCAGGCGTTGCAGGCAGCTTGCGGCGACGTCGCCGATGCCGCCGTGGCCGGTGACTTCAGCCGTCGTGTCGATGCCGAGTTCCCCGACCGGGAGTTCAACACCATCGCGGCGTCGATCAACACTCTGGTCGAGACCGTCGAGCGGGGGCTGCGTGAAACCTCCGGAGTGCTGTCGGCCCTCGCCGACACCGACCTCAGCCGCCGCGTCGAGGGCAACTACCGGGGCGCCTTCGCACTGCTCAAGGACGACACCAATGCGGTCGCCGAGAAGCTCGCCCAGATCGTTGGCCGGCTCAAGGACACGTCGCGGACGCTAAAGACGGCGACAGCCGAGATCCTCAGCGGGGCCAACGACCTCAGCGAGCGGACGAGCAGACAGGCTGCGACCATCGAGGAAACCTCCGCCACCATGGAGCAGCTCTCGGGCACGGTGTTGCAGAACGCGCAGCGCGCCAACGAAGCGTTGCTTGTTGCGGCGGCCGTGACCCGCACTGCCGAAGAGGGCGGCGAGGTCATGCTCAAGGCGACCGACGCCATGGAGCGGATTACGCATTCCTCAGGCAAGATTTCGAACATCATCGGGCTGATCGACGATATTGCCTTCCAAACCAACCTTCTGGCGCTGAACGCCTCGGTGGAAGCCGCGCGCGCCGGGGAAGCGGGCAAGGGTTTCGCGGTGGTCGCCGTCGAAGTGCGGCGCCTGGCGCAGTCCGCGGCGCAGGCGTCGGCGGAGGTGAAAGGCCTGATCGAGCAGTCGGGTGCCGAGGTCAAGACCGGCAGCAAGTTCGTTGCCGAGGCGGCGCAGAAGCTCGAGGCAATGCTCACCGCTGCGCGCTCATCGAACGAACTCATGGACTCGATCGCCAAGCAGAGCCAGGACCAGGCGGCGTCGATTGGCGAGGTCAACGCGGCCGTCCGGCAGATGGACGAGATGACCCAGCGTAACGCGGCACTGGTTGAAGAGACCAACGCCTCGATCGAGCAGACCGAGAAGCAGGCGATCGAACTCGACGAGATTGTCGCGGTGTTCGCCACTGGCGGGGCGGTCCCGCCGCGGGCGCAGGCCGCGCGGCAATCGCCCTCCGCCCAGCCGAAGCCGCCGCAGGGCATCAAGGCCCTGCAGGAGAAGGTCAAGACTGCAGCGCGGTCGTACCTCAACCATGGCAACGCCGCCGTGGACAAGGACTGGCAAGAATTCTGATCCTGAAGCCGAAAGGCTGACAGGCCCTGTCGCACAGCGGTGCCATAAAGCGGCATGTCCAGCTCCGATGCCGACATCGAAACACTGATCGCCCGGCGAGCGCCCGAAGTTCGGACGCTGGCCCGTGACCTGGTCCAAATGGTGCAAGCGATGCGGCCGGACTTCCGGACTCGCGTCGCCTTCGGGTGGAACACGGTGAATTTCCACCATGCGAGCGGCTTCATCTGCGCGGTCTATCCGGCGAGCGACCACGTTTCGCTGATTTTCCAGGACGGCCGGCTGCTCGACAGCCCGTTGCTCAAGGACGACGGCAAGGTCAAGCGGGTGCGCTGGATACCGTTCCGGCCGGGTGACGAGTTGCCCGTCGACGATATCGGCATCCTCATGGCCGAGGCCGTTGCGCTCAGGAGCTAGTGCGCATCCGCGGGCTGGGCTAAACGAGCCGCAGCGTACCCGGAGGATCCCATGGCCCGCATCGGCCTCGTTGCCCATGACGACAAGAAGGACGAGCTCGTCGCCTGGGCCCTCAAGAACCGCGACACGCTGGCCCAGCACGAGCTCTGGGGCACCGGCACCACCGGCGGGCGCGTCGTCGACGGCACGGGCCTCAAGGTCACGCGGCTCCTCAGCGGCCCGCTCGGCGGCGACGCGCAGATCGGCGCGATGATCGCCGAGGGGAAGCTGGGTGTATTGATCTTCTTCCAGGATCCGCTGACGGCGCTGCCGCACGATGTCGACGTGAAAGCGCTGACGCGCCTTGCGACGCTCTACAACATTCCGTTTGCGGTCAACCATGCCACTGCAGACGCCGTGCTCGCGGCGGTTTGACCATCCGGTCAAGGTTGACGCAAACGTCACCATATGAACATTGTCCCCGAAACGGCCGGACCGGCGTGAGGCGCTGCCTTTTGTCGCGAACAGAGCCGGATGTCAGGAGTTCGGGTTCGCGGGGGCGGGGTGGCCATCGACGCAGTTATCGACGTCCAGAACGTCAGCAAAAGCTTTGGCGGTCTCGCGGCGGTACGCAACTGCTCGCTGACGGTGCGGCGCGGATCGGTGACCGGCCTGATCGGGCCGAATGGCGCGGGTAAATCGACGCTGTTCAACCTGGTCGCCGGCAATATCGTTCCCGACAGCGGCAAGATCGTTTTCGACGGCGCCGATATCACCGGCCTGCCGCCGCATGAGCTTTTCGGCCGCGGCATGCTGCGTACCTTTCAGATCGCGCATGAATTCTCGAACATGACGGCGCTCGAGAACCTGATGGTCGTGCCGGGCGACCAGCCGGGCGAGAGCATTTTCACGAGCTGGTTCATGCCGGGCCTGGTGCGCGAACGCGATGTTCACGTCAAGCAGAAGGCCAATGACGTCATCGACTTCCTCAAGCTCGGACACGTCAAGAACGAACTCGCGGGCAATCTGTCGGGCGGCCAGAAGAAGCTGCTCGAGCTCGGCCGCACGATGATGGTCGACGCCAAGGTGGTGCTGCTCGACGAGGTCGCGGCGGGCGTCAATCGCACGCTGCTGCAGGACCTTGCGGCCAATATCGAGCGCATGAACCGCGAGCTCGGCTACACCTTCTTCGTCATCGAGCACGACATGGACCTGATCGGTCGCCTCTGCGACCCGGTGATCGTGATGGCGCAGGGCGAAAAGATCGCCGAAGGCCCGATGGCCGAAATCCGCGCCAATCCGGCGATCATCGAAGCCTATTTCGGCTCGCCGGTCGCCGCGCAATGAGCAACGGAATGCACCAGACCATGCGACCAGCCTGCGGGGCCGCCCGCTGATGCCGATCCTCGAAGTCAAGAACGTCGTGGGTGGCTATGGCGGGGTCCCGATCCTCAATGGCGTCAATATTTCGATCGAGCAGTCCGACATCGGCGTGATCGTCGGGCCGAACGGCGCCGGCAAGTCGACGACGCTCAAGGCGATCTTCGGACTCCTCAAGGTCACCTCGGGCAACGTGCTGTTCGAGGGCAGGGAGATCGCCAACGCCCTGCCGGACAAGCTGGTGCCGATGGGCCTGAGCTTCGTGCCGCAGGAAAAGAACGTCTTCACCTCGCTGACGGTCGAAGAAAACCTCGAAATGGGCGGCTTCATCCGGCGCGACGACATCTCGGGCACGCTCAACGAAATCTACGACATGTTCCCGGTGCTCAAGGAGAAGCGGCGGCAGCAGGCCGGCGAGCTGAGCGGCGGGCAGCGGCAGATGGTGGCCATGGGCCGCGCGCTGATGAGCAAGCCGCGGCTGTTGATGCTGGACGAGCCGTCGGCCGGCCTCAGCCCGCGCTATGTGCTCGAGATCTTCGAGCATATCGTCGCCGTCAACAAGGCGGGGGTCGCGATCCTGATGGTCGAGCAGAACGCGCGGCAGGCGCTGGCGTTTGCGTCGCGCGGCTTCGTGCTCGCGCAGGGACAGAACCGCTTCACCGGCACCGGGCCCGAGCTGATCGCCGATCCCGAAGTCGCGAAAAGCTTTCTCGGGGGCTGAAGTTGGACCAGTTCATCTTTTTCCTGAACAAGGTGATGGTGCCCGGCCTCGTCACGGGGTCCGTCTACGCGCTCGGTGCCATCGGCGTGACGCTGATCTTCGGCATTCTCCGCTTTGCGCATTTCGCCCATGGCGACATGATGACGATGGGCTCCTACTTCGCCTGGGTAATGGCCACCGCGCTGGCGGCGATGGGGATCGTCCTGCCGATCCCGCTGGGCTTTGTGGTGCTGCCGGTCTCGATGGCGCTGACGGCGGTCGTGGCCCTCGGCCTCGACTGGGCCTTCTATGCGCCGCTCAGGCGCCGTGGCGCAAAACCGGTAACGCTCCTCATCGCCTCGATCGGCGTGACGCTGATGATCCAGGGACTGGTGCGCCTGATCTTCGGGTCGAGCACGCGAGATTTCTTCGTGGGCAACGAAGAGAAGGTCATCTATCGCATCGACCTCTCCGCGCTCGGCGGCACGCGGCCGCTGGTGATCTCGCAGCCGCAGATCATGATGTGGATCGTCACCGCGATCGTGGTGCTGGCCCTCCACTACTTCCTGACCCGCTCGCGCCTGGGCAAGGGCATGCGGGCGATGGCCGACAATCCCGATCTGGCGCAGGTCTCCGGCATCAATACGCAGCTCGTCGTGGTGGTGACCTGGATCATTGCCGGCGCGCTCGCCTGCCTTGCGGGCACGATGCTGGCGCTCGACGTGAATTTGCGGCCCGACCTTGCTTTCAACATCATCCTGCCGATCTTCGCGGCGGCAATCGTCGGCGGTCTCGGCAACACCTACGGCGCCATCGCCGGGGGCATGCTGATCGGCTTCGCCGAGGCGCTCGCGGTGTTCAACTGGACCGCCGTTCTCAGGCCGTTCGAGACATATCTGCCGAACGGCTGGACGTTTCCCAACACATTGTCGCTGGTGCCGCCCGAGTACAAGCTGACGGTGGCGTTCGTGATCCTCGTCATCACGCTCCTCAACCGGCCCACCGGTATCTTCAAGGGAGCCTCGACATGAGCGCGACCCGCCGCACCATCCTGACCTATGTCGGGCTTTTCGTCTTCATCTTCCTCGTCGGGCTGTGGCAGGGGCCGCAGAACATCACGCTGCTGCTGGCGCAGTCGATCGCCTATGCGCTGATCGCGCTGGGGCTCAACATCCAGTTCGGCTATGGCGGGCTGTTCAATTTCGGCGTCATGGGCTTCCTGATGGTCGCCGGCGCCTCGACGGTCTTCGTCTCGTTCCCGGTGAACCACGACTTCTGGGGCTCAGACGGGCCGCTGCTGCTCGGGCGAGCGCTCATCGCTTTCCTCGCCGGCGCCCTGCTGGTGTGGGGCGCACGCCAGTCCGACAAGCTCGGGGTCAAGGGGGCGTGGAAGTCGACGCTGGTCGTCGCCTGCTGGTTCATCGCCTACGTGCTCTATCGCTCGCAACTCGATCCGGCCGCTCAGTACATCGAGGCCAAGAGCGGCTGGATCGGGGGGCTCGGACTTAGCCCCGTGCTGGGCTGGGTGGTCGGCGCCGCGGTGGTCGCGGTGATCGCCTGGATCATCGGCAAGATCACGCTGGGCCTCAGGACCGACTACCTCGCGATCGCGACCATCGGCATTTCCGAGATCCTGCGCAATTTCGTCAAGAACATGGATTGGCTGACGCGCGGCACGCTCACCGTGTCGCCGGTGCCGTGGGCGACGCCGTTGCCGCAGGATCTGCAGGCGCAGGGCGTGAGCATCGACAATTCCTTCCTCTATGCGCGGCTCGGCTTCATCGCGCTGACGCTGGTGTTTCTCATCATCGCGTTCTTCCTCGTCAGCCGCGCCTATGCCGGCCCCTGGGGCCGCATGATGCGCGCCATCCGCGACAACTACATCGCGGCCGGCTCGATGGGCAAGAACGTGACGCGGCGCCAGCTCGAGATCTTCGTGCTCGGCTCGGTGCTGATGGGCCTGGGCGGCGGCATGCTGGTGACGCTGAGCCAGATCTTCGATCCGTCGAGCTACCAGCCGATCAACCACACCTTCCTGATCTGGGTCATGGTGATCGTGGGCGGCGTCGGCAACAACTGGGGCACGGTTCTGGGGGTGCTTCTCATCTACATCATCTGGATCGTGTCCGACCCCATCGCGCAGTTGATGTTTCTCAACCTCTCGCACTGGACCGAGCAGATCGGCTGGGGTGCCATCCCCGAAATCGACTCGCGCTCGCTGCAAATGCGCGTGTTCGTGCTCGGCGTGGTGATCACCATCGCGCTGCGCTATTTCCCGCGCGGCTTCCTGCCCGAAGTGGTCAGGCGCGACAAGTAAAGCGCCGTTCTGGAGGGAGTTCCCTGCGCTCTGTCCGAGCGATCCCAAGAGGGCTCGTTCGGCCAACCGTGGGTGGTTGTCATTCACAGGGCGAGCGGACGCGTCCATCGGCTCCTTCGACTGGCTCAGGACAGGCCTCCGGTTGCGAGGGTGGGGTACGGGCCGCGAGACGCGGAACGCCTCGGAGCTATTTGATAGAGACGCTTCGCGTCTCGCGGCGCCGAGCTTTCCGGACCGGGCGGCCGAGCGCCGGCATTGGCCGACGGCAACCGTCCGCGTCCCAGGTCTCGGGAACGGCCCCAAGACCCTCTCGGCTGTCCTGCCCGCTGCCGGCCGTCCGATCGACACCGTACCCGCCGCGGGCGGATGCGAAGGATTATGCGCCCGCCCAAATGACCGGGCATAAGTTTTTTGAAATGGGGCTCAGAGCCGCAGCAGCGCTGGGGGTTGCGAAGATGAACGCGTGTCGGTTGATGCCAACGCGATGCCCGCAGTCGGCGTCCTCTCCCGCTTGCGGGGGAGGGGGACCGCCGTCAGGCGGTGGAGGGGGCGGCCGCTTGCGCGATGGCGGCGACAACCCATGCGGACCGAACCGCGACGTCCTCAACCGCGAACCGGATGACCCGGAT
>DATMTK010000190.1:0-22848 GCA_035564755.1 Devosia sp.
TGCCGGGCGCGGTCGGAAATCGGCGACTTTTGGCTGGATCAGCCTTCGCGGTAGTGCTGGATCCAGGTTGTCCGCAAACCGGCAAGGCCATGCTTGTCGATGGCGGCCTGCCAGTTGAGGAACTCATCGACGCTGAGCGTGTAGCGCGCGCAGGCCTCCTCAAGCGAGAGCAGACCGCCGCGCACAGCGGCGACAACCTCGGCCTTGCGGCGAATAACCCAGCGGCGCGTGGTCTTGGGCGGAAGATCGGCGATCGTCAGCGGACTTCCATCCGGACCGATCACGTACTTCACGCGGGGACGCATTTGGACGGTCATTTTACTCACTGACTCAACCTGACCTCAGTTGAGCCTAGCCGATCGCGCTTAAAATTTGCCTAAGCTAGTGTCTACAAGCCGTTAAAATACTGCTGGATGCAGATCAGGAATCGCAGACGATTCAGTGACTTGCCGGCGCGGCGAGACGGCCGCCCGGGGCGCGAAAGATGGCAGGTCCGTGACAGGGTTAATGAGCGGTTACGAGCTCGATGCGGCCGTCGTCGTCGAGACCGACGTCACGCCGGAGAGATTGACGCGGGCTCCGCCGATCAGCAACACCGGTTCGCTGCCCGTGAAATCGACCCCGGTCACTACGCCGGTCGTCTGGGTCGAGACAGCGATGTTCTTGCCCGAGGCGTCGACGGCCGTCATCTGGATCGAATAGGTGCCGGCCGGCTCGGCGTTGCCGGAGCTGTCCTTACCGTCCCACGTGAAGGTGCCGCTGCCGCCCTGCATCTTTCCCTGCTCGCTATAGACGACACTGCCGTTGGCATCCTTGATGTCGACGTTCACGGTCGCGGCATCGGCGATGTTGAAATTCCACTGTGCCTGGTTGTTGACCAGCTCCGACCGGACGCCGTCGGCGCTCACGGTCTTGCCGATGTAGCCAACCGCGTTGGAATTGACGGTATTGGCGTTGGCCGTCACCAGTGACGACAGATAGTCGTTGGTCTTGAGCTGCTGCTCCACGCCCGAGAACTGTACCAGCTGCTGGGTGAACTGGTTGGTGTCGAGCGGATCGAGGGGATTCTGGTTCTGCAACTCGGTCGTGAGGAGCTGCAGGAAGGTGTCGAAGTTGCCGGCAATGGTCTGCGCATCCGTCGCATTGGACGGAGTAGTCGACGACGATGATCCTACACCACTGACGGACATGCTCTACTCCTATGCGAACAGATTGACGCCGCCCGACGAGGCGACGCCGCGATAAAGGGTAATTTGCGGGACGGCACCGATGGTGGTGTCCGCCTCGTCATCGGCCGACAGCGAGAGACGCCTGCCCGAACTATTGCCGCCGCTCGAGCGCTGGTCGCCGCCCATCATCATGCCGGCGAAGGGGTTCTGCCTCAGCGAGAATTGGAGGTTGGTCTTGCCCGTATCGACGCCGGCCTGGCTCAGGGCGCGCTCAAGCGAACCCTTGTCGCGCTGGAACATATCGAGCGTCTCGGACCGCTCGACCGTCAGGTGTGCGTTGACGTTGCCCGACGCATCGACATGCATCTTCACATCGACCCGGCCGAGCTCGGGCGGGTCCAGGCGAATCGAGAAGCGCGACTGACCGTCCTGGATCTGGCGCGCCATCTCGAAGGCAACCTGGCCCATGTTCACGGTCGCGGCACTGGCCATTTGGTAGGCGGCCGGAATGATGCGCGGTGCCGACAGCGCCAAAGGCGCAGCGACGGCATTGGCCGCATCCGGAGCGTTGGCGGTCGGATCGGTTGCGTCCGTCTTGGCCGCGTCGGTTTTGGCGACGGCATCGGCGACGAGCCTGGCCTCAGGCTTGGACGCAACCGGCGCGTTGCTCGCCGTGTCGGATGATGGGGCCGGGGGTTGATTTGCCGGCGGGGAGGACTTGGCCGGAGCGCCGGCATCGGGGCTCGACTGCGCCGGCTGCGACTTGGCGTCGACCGCGTTCGTCTGCGTCGGCGAGGCGGCTTTCACCAGCGCGTCGGGAACAGCCAACTTGGTGTCCGACGCGAGCTGAATCGGAGGAGCGGCCGGCTTGGCACTCGCCGCCGGCTTGGCCATGAGCAGCGATTGGACGAGCGTATCGAGAGATTTGCCACTGGCATCGCCGGCGGTCGTCAAGGCGCCCAGCGATTGCGGATCGGTCTCGGCCGCGGTGAGCTTCTGGGTCAGGCTCTGAAGCTTCTGGCTGACGGTAGGAGAGATTGCCTGGATCGCCACCGAGGCATCGGCAAGCTTGCTGGCGAGATCTGCGATCCCGGGCAGCGGCCGCGAGGATGTCGATGCCGTAGCGGCCGGGGTGTTGGGCGTGCCATCGCCACTGGACGCTGCCGGCGTGGAGGAGGCCGGCGGCTGGTCAAGTGACAGGCCAAGGCTGGCGAGGAATTGAGCGGCCTGATCGGACGGGGCTGGCGGCGTTGCCGGTTGCGAGGGAGCCGAGGTTGTCGGCTGCGTGCCGCCCGCGGCGACGGCGCCGATTATCGCGGACGCGTCGTTGGTGTTGGCCGGTGCGGTTGGCGAAGGCGTCGTCGCTTGCGGCTGTGCCGGCTGCGCCATCAGGGCGGCGAGTGCATCCGCGGTTTGACCGAGCTGCTGCAGCAGGTCGGGATTTGGCGTGTCACCGGACTTGAGCTGATCCTCGAGCGCCTTGAGCTCGCGGGCGAGCTTGGCCAACAGGGCCTTGGCCTGCGGTTGCGTCGTGCTGCTCCCGCCGGTCGCGTCGGTGGTCGCGGCGGTTGGATCGATGGCGTCGCCAAAGGACACGGGCGTTGCTTGCGGCGACGCAGTGCTGCCAACAGTCGGCGCGGTCGTGGCGCTGCCGTTCGTGGCGCTGGTTTGCCTGGCTGCAAGGTTCGCGCCGCTCAGCAGCTCATCGATGAGGGCCTCGAGGAAGTTGACGGCGCTGGTCCCGTTCGTACCAGCCGATGCGGTGCTGCTGCCGGCAGTGGCGCTTGTCGCACCGCCTGCAGCAGTCGCAGCCGAGTAGCTGATGGTGAGGTGCGACGTCAGGTTGGCCTCGAACGGACAGGGTTATCCATGGGAGGTGATGCACGCCGCGTGCCAATTCGATTGACCAGCAAATCCAGGGCTTTGAGGTCGGGCGTGCCCGGCAGCTTCTGCGCTTGGCGGCAATTCTTGCCGCCTGGCGGCTTTCCGCCTATAGAGCCGCTGTTCACTGGGGCCTTGACCCCCAACTGGATGATATCGATGGATGTGAATTCGCTCGATCTGGCCAAGCGGCCCGAGGATACGCGCGTCGTCGTCGCCATGTCGGGCGGGGTCGACAGCTCCGTGGTGGCCGGGCTCCTCGCCCGCCAGGGCTACGATGTCGTGGGCGTCACCCTGCAGCTCTACGATCATGGCGAGGCAACGCACCGCAAGGGTGCGTGCTGCGCGGGACAGGATATCCATGATGCGCGCCGGGTCGCGGCGACGCTGGGCATTCCGCACTATGTGCTGGACTACGAGGATCGCTTCCGTGCGGCGGTGATCGAGCCGTTCGCCAACGCCTACCAGCAGGGCGAGACCCCGGTGCCCTGCATCGCGTGCAACCAGTCGGTGAAATTCGTCGACTTGATGGAGGTCGCGCAGGATCTGGGCGCCGACGTTCTTGCCACCGGGCATTACGTGCAGTCGCGGCTCGAGGATGGCCGGCGCCGGCTCTACCGGCCGGTCGACGCGTCGCGCGACCAGAGCTATTTCCTGTTTGCCACGACGCAGGAGCAGATCGACTTCCTGCGCTTTCCGCTCGGCGGCATGAGCAAGCCCGCGGTGCGCGAGCTGGCGCGCGAGCTTGGGCTGGAGGTTGCCGACAAGCACGACAGCCAGGACATCTGTTTCGTACCGCAGGGGAAGTATGCCGACGTGATCCGTCGCCTGCATCCCGAGACGTTCGCGGACGGCGAGATTGTACACCTCGATGGCCGCGTGCTCGGCCGGCACAATGGGATCGTCAACTACACGGTCGGGCAGCGGAAGGGGCTCGGCATCGCGTCGGATGCTCCGCTTTATGTCGTCAAGCTCGACCACAAGGCCGGCCGGGTGATCGTTGGGCCGCGCGAAGCGCTGCTGACCCGCACGGTGCGACTGCGCGACGTGAACTGGCTTGGCGACACCACGGACGTCTCCAAGGTCCTGTCCGGGAACGGGCGGCCGGTGGAGGTGAAGGTGCGGTCGACCCGACCACCCCAGCCGGGCGTCGTGCAGGTGGTCGACGGCGAGGTGCTGGTGACACTGTTTGCAGGCGAGTATGGAATTTCGCCGGGGCAGGCCTGCGTGTTCTACGCCGACGACAGCGAGACCAGCGAAGTGCTCGGCGGCGGATTTATCGCCGAAGCTGTGCCGCGGGCGCTGGTCGCCTGACTACGGAATCGTGATCGGGTCCGAGGGGACGGCCTGCCGCGGCGCCAATTTGTCGATCGTGATGTTGCCGTCGACGATGGCAAGTATGCCGGCAAGAAACGTGAAGATCAGCAGCACGACCACCACGACCCGGGGGGCGCTGAAGGCATCGTGATGCTGTCGACGATCGTCGCTTTGCATCTTCAGCCGGGTGAGCTCGCCGACGAGGAGGCCGAGGAGTCGGCGGACTCCCGCAGCCGTTCATAATTGCCGAGACCGCCGAAGATGGCGCCGGCAATCATGAGGATAGCCACGATCCCAAGCACCAGGATGGTGATGCGGGCCGGCGTCATCTTCCAGGGCGAAGTCGGAGGTTCGATCGTCATGGCGCATGACTTAGCGATCGTCCTCGACCGGCTCAACCCCCCAAAATAATCGTTGCCGCACCCAAGGACGGTCCAACCCGTGGCGTCTCAAGGGCAAAGATGCCAATTCAAGGGTCTCAGGGGTGAACGGGTCTTTGGCTTTGACGCCGCAAGCGGCTGAACTTCCGATACGGCCGGTGCCGGCCGTGAACAGCAATGTCCTGGTCCAAAGGGCCAAGGCGGGCGACAGGCTGGCGTTCGAACAGCTGGTCGAAGCGCACTACGAGTTCATCTTCCGCACGGCCTGCAAATGGACGGGAAAGAAATCGGACGCCGAGGATATCGCCCAAGAGGTGTGCATCAAGCTCGCCACGGCGATCCGGAGCTTTGACGGACGATCGGCATTCACGAGCTGGCTCTACCGCGTGACCATCAACATGGTGCGCGACATGCAACGCTCGACGACGCGGCGCGACAAGAGCATCGACGCATTTTCGCTGGTACATCCCGAGGATGACCCAAGCAGCCAGGAGGAGTCGACGACAGCCCGGGAGATCTGGACAGCGGTGAGCGCGCTCCCCGACAAACAGCGCGAAGCGATCATGCTGGTCTACGCGGAGGACATGAGCCACGCCGAGGCAGCCGTGATCATGGGGTGCAAGGAAGCGACGGTCTCCTGGCACATACACGAAGCGAAAAAGACCCTAAGGGGGCTTTTGTGATGGACGACGACAAGATGACGGATGAGGCTCTCTCGACGCTCAGGCTGCTGCGCACAAGCGCGCCTTCGAGCGAAGCCAAAAAGATCGCGATCAACGCCGCGATGGCTGCCTTTGACGGGGCACAGATAAGGGCACCGCAGCAGAAGCGGGGTGCGTTTGGCGGATGGAAGATCGCCGGGTTTGGCTTGCCGATCGGCGCTGCGGTGACCGCGGCGGCGGCGCTGGTCCTGCTGCCGCTCGGAACGCAGCTCTATACGGCGACCTCGCGGCATACCGAGGCGGTGCCACCGACCAGCAGGGTGACGATCTCGACGAGCGCGGTCGCCCCCAAGACTGTGGACGCAGCGGCAGACAAACCGGCGGCGGTCAATGGGCCAACGCCGGCGACGTTGCAGGCTCCGACTGTCGCGCCCGAACGCAAGCAGGCTGAAGTTGCGGCGTTGGCCGACGGCACGGCCGCCTCGGAAAGTGCCGACCGGGATATCGATGCCCTTGGGGCACCGATGGCCGCATCGCCGGCCCCGATGGAACAACTGCGCATGGCGGCGCCTGCCACCAACGCGACCGTCGCTTCCGACGGGGGCGGGCAGCGCGGCGCGGTGCCGATGGCGATCGGCGATACGTTCCAGAAGTTCGACGAGAACCGCGTGAAGGTGACCAGGACCGATCCGGTTTCGACTTTCTCGATCGACGTCGACACGGCGTCCTATTCCTACGTGCGCGGCGTGCTGAAGGATGGCGAACTGCCGCAGCCAGACGCCGTGCGCGTCGAGGAAATGATCAACTACTTCCCGTACAGCTATGCGGCGCCGACCTCGCTCGACGTCCCGTTCAAGGCAACGATGTCGGTGCTCCCGACCCCGTGGAACAGCAAGACCGAGCTGCTCGAGATCGGCATCAAGGGATACGTACCGCCGCCGGCCGCACGGAAGCCGCAGAACCTGACGTTCCTCATCGACACGTCGGGTTCGATGGACGCGCCCAACAAGCTGCCGCTCCTCAAGCGGTCGTTCGGCCTGCTGGTCGACTCGCTGCAGCCGGACGATACCGTTTCGATCGTGACCTATGCAGGCTCGGCCGGTGTCGCGCTGAAGCCGACCAAAGCCAGAGACCGGTCGGCGATCCTCGGGGCACTGGATGCGCTCAATGCCGAAGGCAGCACCGATGGCGTCGACGGCATCGCGCTCGCCTATCGCGTCAATGCCGAAGCCAAGGGTGACGGGACGGCCAATCGCGTAATCCTCGCGACCGACGGCGACTTCAATGTCGGGCTCGACACGCCGGACGAGCTCAAGACCTACATCAAGACAGAGCGTGACCAGGGGATCGGTCTCAGCGTGCTGGGCTTCGGCCGCGGCAACCTCGACGACGCGCTGATGCAGTCGCTGGCGCAGAACGGCAACGGCAATGCCAGCTATATCGACAATTTCCAGGAGGCGCAGAAGGTGCTGGTGGAACAGGCCGGCGCCAACTTCGTGACGATCGCCAAGGATGTGAAGATCCAGGTCGAGTTCAATCCGGCGCAAGTGAGCGAGTACCGGCTGATCGGCTACGAGACGCGCGCGCTCAACAACGAGGACTTCAACAACGACAAGGTCGATGCGGGCGAGATCGGCGCTGGTCACACTGTAACGGCGATCTACGAGATCACGCCGGCCGGCAGCGGTGGCGAGCTGAACGATCCGCTGCGCTATCAGTCCTCCGAGCCGGCGCCGGCGGGCGTGGCCAGCGAGCTCGGATTCCTCAAGATCCGCTACAAGGATCCAAATGGAAGTGCGAGCAAGCTGATCAGTGCGCCAATTGCGCAGGATCTCGTGGTGAAGGACGTAGCTCAGGCTGGGCCAGACCAGCGTTTTGCCGCGGCCGTCGCCGCCTTCGGGCAGAAGCTCAAGGGCTCAAACTATGGCGATATGAATTGGCAGCAGATCGCCGACCTCGCCAGTGGCGCCAAAGGCGACGACAAGGACGGCTATCGCGCCGAGTTCGTGCAACTGGTGAAGCTCGCCGCCGCGCTGGCGCCGGATCACATCGTCGACGGCACCGGTGCGTCGAGCCCGCCGGCGGCGGTGAACTAGCCGCGTGCCCATAGATTTATGAGGCGCGGGTTTCCTCCCTCCCGCGTCTTCAATTGGAGCTTTCGTCCTGGACGAAGGCTCCTTTTTGTTGCCTCCGCGCGCCAACCCGCCGTGCGGGCGATGCCGGGTGGTTCAATTCCAGAAAAGAACATATAGTGAACGCATCGTGCAACGTGTTCGACTGACCTCACTCAACGATTTTGCCGAATGGCGGCTCGCCGCGCGGGGCCTGCTGCTGCGCGGCACGCCGCCCGACGCGGTGATCTGGGAGAATCCGGCAACGCCCATCGATCTGTTTGCCGAACCGGAAGACCGGCCACCGGATGTTGCACGCCGTGCCGTCGGCGTCGTACCGCCGCGATTTCTCGAGCTCGCGAAAGCGGCGATCTGCAACCGCGAAGCGATCCGCTTCGGGTTGCTCTATCGTCTGCTGTTCCGGCTGCAGAAGGACCGGGAACTGATCACCGTTCGCTCCGACCCGGACGTGAGCAGGCTGTACCGGCTAGCGAGCGAGGTCCGGCGCGACAGCCACAAGATGGCGGCGTCCGTTCGCTTCCGCGAAGAAGAGGGTCACTATGCGGCGTGGTTCGAGCCCGATCACTATGTGGTGGAACGCACGGCCCCGCTTTTCGTCCGGCAATTTCCGGCAACCCGATGGGCAATTCTCACGCCATACTGCTCCGCTGCATGGGATGGCGAGCGGTTGATCTTTGGTGACGGTGCGCGGCGCGAAGATGCCCCCAGGGGTGCCGCGACGGAGGAGGTATGGCGCACCTACTTTGCCGCAGTCTTCAGCCCGGCTCGGCTCAAGGTTGCGACGATGGAAGCGGAAATGCCGGTCGAGGGCCGGCGCAACCTTCCGCGAGCAAGGCTCATTGACCCATCGATCGGGGAAACGGAGCAGGCGGAGGACAAGATGGTTGCCCATGCATCGACCGAACCTCCCGCACGACAGGCGCGAGCCGTGGTCGGCAAAGCGGAGCCGGAGGACGCCGAAGAGATCAAGTCGCTGGCGGACGCCCGTGCGGCGATCGAGGGCTGTCGCCGCTGTCCGCTCTACGAGTACGCGACGCAAGCGGTGTTCGGGGAAGGGCCGGGCCATGCCGAGGTCATGTTCGTCGGGGAGCAACCGGGCGACCAGGAAGATCTCGCCGGCAAGCCATTTGTCGGACCGGCCGGGCAAGTGCTCGACCGGGCTCTCAAGAAGGTCGGGATCGACCGCAGCCGCGTCTATGTGACGAACGCCGTCAAGCACTTCAAGTTCGAGCCGCGCGGCAAGAAGCGCATCCACCAGAAGCCGAACAGCGGCGAGATCACCGCGTGCCGGTTCTGGATCGAACTCGAGCGGGAGTTCGTGCGGCCCAGGCTGATCGTGGCGATGGGCGCGACAGCGGTGCAGAGCCTGGTGGGGAAGGCTGCTTCGATCAGCTCGCTGCGTGGGCGCAAGCTCGAGTTGCCGGACGGCAGCAACCTGCTGGTGACAGTCCATCCGTCCTACCTGCTGCGAATGCCCGACCGGGACAAGGCGGCCGCGGAACTGGAGCGCTTCGAGGGTGACTTGCGCGCGGTGCGGGCCTTCATCGACAAGCGCGGCGACGAGGCGCGGCATGGCGGCCCGGCCGCGGATGCAGCGTAGCTGCGACGCCGCGGCTTCAGATGGGCTCCTTGAACAGGACCTCCCGATCCTGCGTAAAATTGGCAAGCAGCGGCAAGGCCGCGCCGCCCATCGCCCGAGCGGCGTTGCCGATCGAGCCTTCCACCAGCTTGAATTCCGACAGGCCCTGCTGATTGACGCGGGCGAGTGCCCCACGGGTGTGCTCGATGATGCGATGCCGAACCTCGACCGGGAAAGCACCATCGATAATGACAGTCTCTACATCTACGACGGCGATTGCGGCGACGATTGAGAAGGCGATCGAGGTCGCGACCTCATTGATCCATTCGTCGAGCGCCGGCCCGAGATCTTCGCCCCAGTCGTCGGGAGATTGCCACAGGATAGTGGCGTCGCGGCCCTCAGCCACTAGCTTTCGCTCGAGCACGTAGATCGAAGCGACGTTCATGAGCTGCCGCGACCGGGAAGCCTTGGCCTGGGAGTCGGCAGGGGCGGGCATAGAGCCGAGGGCGCCGGCATTCTGCGTCCGGCCGGGAAAGAGATGCCCGTTGAGCACGAGGCCTCCGCCGATGAACGAGCCGATGAAAAGATAGAGATAGTCGATGAAGTCGCCACCAATGCCAAACATCAGCTCGGCTGCACAGGCTGCGGTAATGTCGTTGGCGAAATACACGGGCCATGGGCATAACGCCGCAATTTCGGAGCGGATATCAACGGTCCGCCAGAGGTCGAGCTCCTCGGGAGGGGCACCGATCTCCTCATGCCACGTCCACATTTCGTACGGTGCGCCGATGCCCAGGCCGGCGATCCGTGCGGCCAACTCAGGCTTCAGCTCCGAGAGAACGGCCTGAATGCCGTTGGCGGTGAAATGTCGAATCTCGGACAAAGTCGGATAGCGGTAGGTCTTATGCAGAGCCTTACGAATGTGCCCGGTGAAATCGATGAGATAGAGATCGACGCTGCGCCGGCCGATCTTGAGGCCGAAGGCGAGGGCACCTTCCGGGTTAAGTGAGTAGGGAACCGACGGCTGCCCGATACGCCCGCGGCGGGGCTCACCCTTAAGCAACAATCCGTCGCCAGAAAGCTGGTTGGTGATGATCGAGATGGTTTGGGGGCTGAGCCCGGTGAGACGGGCAATGTCGGCCTTCGGCAGCTCGCGATGTAAACGGATGAGCGAGAGCACAAGCCGTTCGTTGTAGAGGCGCACTCCAGTCTGGTTGGTGCCGCGGTCGGAGACGCCCGGGCGTGCGCTTCGTCTCTGCTCTCCCGCGCCGTCTGCCACCATGCCCCCTGTCGCCGTGATGCCAAGCGCGGAGCGCCGACGCTGTCGCCATGTGCTCTCGGGCAGGCGAAAATGCAATCGTTTGCAAGGGATTGGGCGCTCCCTGCGGCACCAGACTGCCGATCGAACACCTTTCCTGTCAATTATTAAATCAAGTGGATTAATTTATTGACAGGCGGGCCGAGTTTGGGCTGAACTTCTGTCCGCGTGCGGGTGATGAGGGTTATCCGGCGCCGTCCGTCCAAGCGGCGACAAGCCGGGACAGACGCTTGCAACACGATGGGAGGAATTCAATGGGATTCAGTTTTCTGAAGACCGCGCTCGCCAGTGCGGTTGTTCTGGGCTCCATGGCCGCCACGGCGGCGCTGGCCCAGGATGTGACGGTGGGCCTCATTACCAAGACCGAAACCAACCCGTTCTTCGTGAAGATGCGTGAAGGCGCGCAGGCCGAGGCCCAGAAGCTCGGGGTCAAGCTGATCACCGCCGCCGGCAAGTATGACGGCGACAACGACAGCCAGGTCGCGGCGATCGAGAACCTGATCTCGGCGAAAGCCAAGGGATTCGCGATCGTGCCGTCCGACTCCAAGGCCATCGTGCCGACCATCCAGAAGGCGCGCGACGCGGGCCTGATGGTGATCGACCTCGATACTCCGCTCGATCCGATGACGGCGGCGAACGCGACCTTCGCCACAGACAACTTCAAGGCGGGCCAACTGATCGGCAAGTGGGCCGCGGGGACCTTGGGCGATAAGGCCAAGGACGCGCACATCGTCTATCTCGATCTCGCTACGAACCAGCCAACCGTGGACTATCTGCGCCACCAGGGCTTCAACGACGGCTTCGGCATCAAGGTCGCCAACCCGACGCATTACGGCGACGAGAAAGACCCGCGCATCTGCGACTACGAGATCAGCCAGGGCGACCAGGAAAAGGGTCGCACGGCGATGGAGAATGCGTTGCAGAAGTGCCCGAACGTCAACCTGGTCTACACCATCAACGAGCCGGCGGCCGCTGGCGCGTACGAGGCGTTGAAGGCCGTGGGCAAGGACGACGGTTCGGTGATGATCGTATCGATCGACGGCGGTTGCCCGGGCGTCAAGAACGTGCAGGCCGGCGTGATCGGCGCTACCAGCCAGCAGTACCCGCTGAAGATGGCGTCCATGGCGATGGATTCGATCGCCTCGGGCAAGCTGCCTGACCTCGACAAGAACGGCTACTTCGATACCGGCGCCCAGCTCGTGACCGCCAAGCCGGTCGATGGCGTGCCGTCGATCTCCGTTGACGAAGGCTTGAAGCTCTGCTGGGGCTGAGGGCTTGAGCCCGGCGACCCGAAGGCTATGCTGACACCGACGAAGGGACGCCTTCGGGCGTCCCTTCTCTTTAGGTTCCGGGGAGGGGAGCCCGATGAGTGATGACGTGACGGGCTCGGCTACAGCCGAGCGCGGACTTCACGGTGCGACGGCCGCCGTCGCCAGTTTTGATGAAACCGATGCCGGCCTGGTCCGACGCATACAGGGTTTCCTGCACGACTTTCCCACCACCATCCCGTTCATCGTCCTGCTCATCGGCGTGGTGATCTTCAGTTTCGCCGCGCCGGGCAAGTTCCTGTCGCCGCTCAACCTGAGCGTGGTGCTGCAGCAGGTGACGATCATCGCCATCCTCGGCGTGGCACAGACGCTGGTGATCTTGACCGCCGGCATCGACCTTTCAGTCGGGGTGATCATGATCCTGTGCACCGTGGTGATGGGACGCACCGCGGTGGTTTATGGAGTGCCAGTCTATATTGCCTTTCCGCTGGGGCTTCTGGCTGGAACGGCGTGCGGCTTCGTCAACGGACTGATCGTCACGCGACTCAAGCTGCCGCCCTTCATCGTCACGCTCGGCACCTGGAGCATCTTCGGCGCACTCAACGTCTGGTACTCACAGTCCGAAACCATTCGCGCGCAGGACCTGGAACAGACGGCGCCGTTCCTGCAGGCGACGGGAACGCTGATCAAGCCGTTTCAGACGTTGCAATCCTGGGGGCTGCAGCTCGATTTCCTGCGTGGCTGGGTCCTGACCTGGGGCTCGATCCTGATGGTGCTGGTCGCCATCGTCATCTGGTACGTGCTGACGCAGACACCTTTTGGCCGCCACGTCTACGCCGTGGGCGACGATCCTGACGCGGCGCGCCTCTCGGGCATATCGAGCAACAAAACCCTGCTTGGCGTCTACAGCCTCGCGGGGTTCATCTGCGCCGTTGCAGCCTGGGCCTTCATCGGCCGCATCGGCGGCGTCAGCCCGCAGGCGGGGCAGACCTCCAACCTCGATTCCATCACCGCGGTGGTGATCGGCGGCACCTCGCTGTTCGGCGGCCGCGGCTCCATCGTGGGCACGATCATCGGCGCCTTGATCGTGGGCGTATTCCGCAACGGCCTGGCGCTCTCCGGCCTCGAGCTCCTGTGGCAGGATTTCGCGGTGGGCGTGCTGATCATCGTCGCGGTGACCATCGACCAGTGGATCAGGAAGATTTCGGCATGAGCGACAGCGACATCATTCTCGAAGGCCGTAGCCTCAACAAGCGGTTCGGGCGCGTGGTGGCGCTCGACAATGCAGACTTCGATTTGCGACGGAACGAGATCCTCGGCGTCATCGGCGACAACGGCGCCGGCAAATCAACGTTGATCAAGGCGCTCTCCGGCGCCGTCATTCCAGACAGCGGGGAAATCCTCCTCGAGGGGAGGCCGGTGAGGTTTCGCTCGCCGATGGAGGCCCGGCTTGCCGGCATCGAGACGGTGTACCAGAACCTCGCCCTGTCGCCGGCCCTGAGCATCGCCGACAATATGTTCCTCGGCCGGGAGATGCGACGGAAGGACCTTTTCGGCCGGCTGTTCCGCACACTCGACAAGACCTCCATGAACCGGATTTCGCGTGAGAAGCTCAGCGAGCTTGGCCTGATGACCATTCAGAACATCGGCCAGTCGGTCGAGACGCTGTCCGGTGGACAGCGCCAGGGGGTCGCGGTGGCCCGTGCGGCCGCTTTCGGATCGCGGGTGGTGATCATGGACGAGCCCACGGCTGCCCTTGGGGTCAAGGAAAGCAGGCGTGTGCTCGAACTGATGCTGGACGTGAAGCGGCGGGGCCTGCCGATCATTCTGATCTCACACAACATGCCGCATGTGTTCGAGGTTGCCGACCGCATTCACATCCATCGGCTCGGCAAGCGAATCGCCGTCATCAACCCGAAAGAGTTTTCGATGTCGGACGCAGTGGCGATCATGACGGGCGCGATGAAGCCGCCGGCCGACGGCGATGCGCCGCCGGCGCATCACTACAAGGTGGGTGAGGAAGTGGCGCAGCAGGCCAAATGACGCTGCACCGGGGACGCAGATGGATCTTGGACTAAAGGGAAAGCTCGCCGTCATTACGGGCGGCAGCGTGGGTATCGGTCTTGCCGTGGCGGAGGCCTTCGCTGCGGAAGGCGCGAATGTCCTGATCTCGGCGCGCAACGCCGAGCGAGTGATGCGCGAGGCGGATCGCATCGCTGCCAAATACAGGGTCAAGGCGCGCGGCGTGCCCGGGGACGTCGCGACGGCTGGCGGCTGTGAGGGCTTGACGGCGGCCGCCGCCTCGATGGGCGGCGCGCACATCCTCATCAACAATGCCGGCACCGGATCGAACGAGGTGATTGCCACGGCGCCCGACGAGAAGTGGCAGTATTATTGGGACCTGCATGTCATGGCAGCGGTGCGGCTGGCGCGCGGGCTGGTGCCGCAGATGAAGCAGCATGGCGGCGGCGCGATCATCCACAACGCTTCGATCTGTGCGGTGCAGCCGCTCTGGTACGAGCCGATCTATAACACGACCAAGGCCGCGCTGATGATGTTCTCCAAGACGCTCGCCAACGAGGTCGTCGGCGACAATATCCGCGTCAACACGATCAATCCCGGCCTGGTGCTCACCCCCGACTGGGTGAAGACGGCCAAGCAGATCGCCGGCGAGGACGGGTACCAGGCGCACCTGCAGTCGGTGGCCGACGAAGCCGGCGGCATGAAGCGCTTCGCGACCCCGGAAGAACTGGCGAATTTCTTCGTGTTTCTCGCCTCGGACAAGGCCAGCTACTCGACCGGCTCGACGTACTTCGTCGACGGCGGCTGGCTGCGAACGGTGTAGCTTCCTTCGGCCGTCACTGCTGCATCGCCATGACCTGGTTCATCGGCGGCATATTGTGGTTGAGGTGGTTCATGATCCACACCGACCCGCCGATCACCAGAAAGACGATCAATACACCGAAGGCCAGCGCCAGGGCGTTGTTGGTGTTGTCCGGACCGGTGGTGAGGTGAAGAAAGAAGACCAGATGGACGCCCATCTGCGCGATCGCGAAGACGATCAGCGCGGTGGGTACCGCCGGCGCCCAGACCAGATGCGTGCTGGGCAGCGCAAACGAAATGACGGTGAGCAGCACCGCGAGCCCGAGGCCGATGAGATAGGTCCTGAGCCCGCTTGCGATCGTGTGGCCGGTGGGCGCTTCATCGCCCGGGGCGGTGTCGCTGTCGAATTCCTGATCGGAATTTTGAGCGTCGGTGTCTGTCATGTGCCGGCTCCCAGCAGGTAGACCACGGTGAACAGGCCCACCCAGATGATGTCGAGGGCGTGCCAGAATAGTGCGAAGCAGAGGAAGCGCCGCTGCATGTCGGCGCGGAACCCCTTGGCGAAGATCTGCGCCATCATGGTCAGCAGCCAGAGCAGGCCGCCGGTGACGTGGAGCCCGTGGCAGCCGACCAGCGAGAAGAAGGCGGTGAGGAAAGCGCTGCGCTGCGGGCCGTTGCCTTCAGCCACGAGGCCCACGAACTCGCGCAGCTCGAGCAGGAGGAAGGCGGCGCCGAGCGCAAAGGTCAGTGCCATCGCGAGCTGGAACCACAATGCGCGCCGGGCCTCGAGCGCGAGGCTGGCGAGGCCGCATGCAAAGCTCGAGGCGAGCAGGCAAGCAGTTTCGATGCCGACATTGGTGAGGTCGAAAATGTCGCGTGGGCCGGGTCCGCCGGCGGTCGCATCCTTGAGCACCGCGTAGGTGGCAAAGAAAGCCGAGAACATCACGATGTCGCTTAGAAGGAAGATCCAGAAGCCGTAGCCGACAATGATGCGTTTGGAGGCGGGGCCGCCGTCGCCATGGCCGGGCGCGTGGTGACCATGCGCATGGTCGTGATGGCCCAGGCGGTAGGGATCGTCGGGATGCGAGATCGTGCCGTCGGCGATCGTCATGGGCGCGGCCCCGTGTAGCTCGCGAGCGCCTCGAGCCGCGTGCTGCGATTGGCGCGATCGATGCGTGCGACCTCGTGCGCGGGAATGACGTATTCGGGGATGTCGCGCCAGGCAAAGACGACAAAGGTGGCAAAGGCGCCAGCAGCGCCGGCGCCGGCAAGCCACCAGATGTGCCAGATCATCGAAAAGCCGACGATGGTCGAAAAGAACGCGCAGATGAAGCCGGTGGGCGAATTGCGCGGCATCTCGAGCTCTTCATATTCGGGCTCGGGGCGGAGCTTGTTCTGCTCCCTGGCGCGCTGCTTGATGGTCCAGTAGGCCTCTTCGTTTTCGACATGCGGGAGCACGGCGAAATTGAAGGGCGGCGGCGGCGAGGGGGTTGCCCATTCGAGCGAGCGGCCGTCCCAGGGATCGCCCGTCGCATCGCGCAACTGATCGCGATGCCGGATGCTGACGACCAACTGGACGATCTGGGCGATCACCCCGAGGGTAACGACTACCATGCCGCCACCGGAGAGCAGCACCCAAGGTTGCCATTCCGGCACGTCGTAGCTCTGCATGCGCCGCGTCATGCCGAGCAGGCCGACCACGTAGAGAGGCGCGAAGGTGAGAATGAAGCCGACCAGGGTCAGCCAAAAGGCGATCTTGCCCCAGCGTTCGTCCAGCCGGAAGCCGAAGGCCTTGGGGAACCAGTAAGTATAGCCCGCGAAGATCCCGAACACGACGCCGCTGATGATGACATTGTGGAAGTGTGCCACGAGGAACAGCGAGTTATGGAGGAGGAAATCGGCCGGCGGCACGGCGAGCAGCACGCCGGTCATGCCGCCGATGACGAAGGTGACAAGGAAACCGAGCGACCACAGCATTGGCGTGGTGAACCGCACCCGGCCGCCATACATGGTGAAAAGCCAGTTGTAGATCTTCACGCCCGTTCCGACCGCGATGATGCTGGTGGCAATGCCGAATACCGTGTTGACGTCACCCCCGGCGCCCATGGTGAAGAAGTGGTGCAGCCACACCGTGAAGGAGACAATGCAGATGAACATCGTCGCCATCACCATCGAACGGTAGCCGAAGAGCGGCTTGCTCGAGAAGGTCGAGATCACTTCGGAGAAGATCCCGAACGCCGGTAGAACGAGGATATAGACCTCGGGATGGCCCCATGCCCAGATGAGGTTCATGAACATCATCACGTTGCCGCCGGCTTCGTTGGTGAAGAAATGAAAGCCGAAGTAGCGGTCGAGGGTCAGCATCGCGAGCGTCGCGGTGAGAATTGGGAATGCCGCGACGATCAGAAGACACGCCGCAAGGCAGGTCCAGGTGAACATCGGCATGCGCAGATAGCTCATGCCGGGCGCGCGAATTTTGAGAATGGTGGTGACGAAGTTGATGCCGGTCAGCAGCGTGCCGACGCCGGCGATCTGGACGGCCCAGAGATAGTAGTCGACGCCGACGCCGGGCGAATACGCGGTTTCGCTGAGCGGCGGGTAGGGCAGCCAGCCGGTGCGGGCGAATTCGCCGACGACCAGCGAGATATTGACGAGGAGCGCCCCCGTGGCGGTGAGCCAGAAGCTCACGGAGTTGAGGGTGGGAAAGGCCACGTCACGGATACCGAGCTGCAACGGTACGACGAAATTCATGAGCCCGATGATCAACGGCATGGCCGCAAAGAAGATCATGATCGTGCCGTGAGCCGAGAACACCTGGTCGTAGTGTTCGGGTTGCAGATATCCGGGCGAATCGAAGGCCACCGCCTGCTGCGATCGCATCATCACGGCATCGGAGAAGCCGCGGAGGAGCATCACGATGCCCAGCGTCACGTACATGACGCCGATGCGCTTGTGGTCCACCGAGGTAATCCACTCCTGCCAGAGGTAGGGGAACCAGCCTTTGACGAAGACCCAGGCGAGGACGCCGATGACGACGATTGCCACGACGCCCGATGCGACCATCGGGATCGGCTGGTCGAGCGGGATGGCAGACCAGCTGAGCTTGCCGAACATGCTAGCCTCCGTTGGGTGGGGAATTGGGGATGGATCGGCCTTCGATCGGGCCGGGAGCGGGCGGCAGCTTCTGCGTGGTGATGGCGCTGAAGAGGTTGGGCGCCACGGCGCTGTAGGTGAACGGCTTGACGTTGGCGCTCTGCTTCGCGAGCTCGGTATAGGCGGCCGCGTCGAGGGTCGGGCCGCTCGATTTGGTTTGCTGCACGAAGCCCTGGAACGCGTCGGTGGGAACGGCGTGAACAGTGAACTCCATGCCGGGGAAGCCGTCGCCGCTGAAATGGGCCGAGCGGCCGTAGAAGTCGCCTGGATGGTCCGCCTGCAAATAAAGCTGCGTGGTCATGCCGTTCATGGTGTAGATCATGCTGCCGAGCTCGGGCACGAAGAAGACATTCATCACGCTGGCCGAGGTCAGCGAGAAGTGCAGCGGCGTTCCAGCCGGCACCGTCAAGGTATTGACCGTCGCGATGCCCTGGTCCGGATAGATGAAGAGCCACTTCCAATCGAGCGAGACCGCCTGGACCTCGAGCGGCTTGACGTTCGACTTCAGAGGCTGTGCCGGGTCGAGCTCATGCGCGCCGATCCAGATGACACCGCCGAGGAACAGGATCACCAGCGTGGGAATCGACCACACCACGAGCTCGATGCGCCCCGAATAGGTCCACTGCGGCAGATAGCGCGCGCGGGTGTTGGACGCGCGGAACCACCAGGCGAAGCCCAGAGTAGCGATGATGGTCGGGATCACGATTGCCAGCATGATGCCGAGCGCGTCGAACATGATGGTGCGATCGGCCTCACCGACCGGACCCTGCGGTGTCAGGGGACCTGAACATGCGCCCAGCAAAGCCGGGACGAGCAGCGTGGCGATGGAACGAAAAAGCCACCTAAGGCGGTGTCGTGAACGCGCATCGGTGGCTTGCACCGCTGCTGCAATCGATTCAGAAGAGCACACCGCCCCACCTTCGCTGCCGCCCCCCGCCTTACGGAGGTGTTACGGCGCAAACGTGCAAAATCGCGGTTGTATCCGTGACGTTGGAGAAAATCTCCGCTTCGAAGTTTGCCGCGACGTAAGCCTCGAAAATCGCCGGGAGGGGTGATGTCCCCGTAGGTCTCACGAAACGGCTGAGCCGCGAACTGGGCAAGCGTGAATGCGTCCGCGAAAAGTCCGCCCAGCGGATGCTGACACTCTTTGCGAGCTGGCCGGCTCATTCTATTCATCTTTAAGGAGGAACGGACAGTTCCGATGGAACGGACTGCGCGGAACGATTCGGCCTGTGAGAGACTGCTTCTAGCGTAAAGCAGAGCCGGTGGACGACTGCTTGCGCCAGGGGATTTGGTCAACGTCACGGCCGCCCGCTGACGTTATGAGCTCTTGTCAACCCGACCGGGCCTCAAACGACGGGGCCACAAGAAGTCTTGCCAGATCTGATCGGCATCAACGGTCGATATCCGAACGCCCTCTTGTGCCAAGACAATCTGCAGATCGTGAGCTGACGTGATCTCGCGCGGGCGCGCCAATGTACGCCGGCCAATCAGGCGCACGAACTGACCAAAATTGTCGGGCCAAACTTCTTCCAGGGTCAGTGCGTGGTCCCAGAAGCTGGACGCTGCCTTAGCTGGATCGCTGCTTCCATCCGTCAAGGTTCCTGTTGTGGCCGACAATGAGGAGCGTCGTTGTTCCGGCGCTTTCGATCTCATCGGCGACTACTCGAGGCCAGCGATGTTCGCATCGCGCTCTACCAAGATCGCTGCCGGAGCCCGGCGAGGGACGAGGAGACACAGGCCCAACAGGAATGCCGCCGCTGTCGCAAAGAGATTGGCAAATCCGCAGAAGGCAACGAAGCCGGCCAGCCCGAAGGCTGCGGCTGACACCTCCGGCCACCAGTCGCGCACCCGCTCCAAGACTAAGCGGATGTGATGAGCCCAAGTCTGCGTGGCTGCGAACATCTCACCTCGGCAATGCCGATCGGACCGAGGCCATGAATGCCGCGCTCGTCATGGTTGCCCCTGAGACCGAGTCGACGTTTGCGTTCTGCGCGGTGACGACTTCTTGCGCCAAGATGGGCAGCGCACTGCGATTGATGGCGATCGAGGTGCCGGTATGGGAGGGTGCCTCTACCAGCCAAAAGCTCGTTATGGCGCCGCCCTTGATGACGACCTTCACTTGTACGTAGCCGTAGTAGGCATCGGCGCGTGCGCCGAGGTAGGTTCCATCAGGCCAGCGCGCTGCGGCCGCATGTGCGGGCAGAGTCGCGACGAGAAGCACCGAAGCAAGGCCGAGGGGCGAGTATCGCCAAAGTGTAGTCATGATTGCCTCCCAATCGTCGGTCTCCTACCGACACTTCCTGACGTGGACCTGACAGGGCCGGGCGACCGGTGGCCCGAAGGAGGGAACAGCGAGCCGCTTCTACTCGTTCGTCTTGGCGGTCGGCCAGGACCAGCTCATTCGGGCGGAGAAGCCATCCGACGATCCAAGAACCGGGGAGGTCAGGGTGAGTTCGCCTCCGGTCTGGCGCATGATCGTGTCGACGATCGAAAGGCCAAGGCCCACGCCACCGGGACGGCTCGTTCCGCGCTCGAAGCGTCGCGTGAGGCCTGCCAGGACTTCCGCAGAGATGACCGGGCTCCCGTTCGTGACTTCGATCGCGTGCTCGTACTGCTCAATCCGGATCGGTTGGTCAGAAGTCCCGTGCGATATTGCGTTGTCGATGAGGTTGCGCATGGCGATGCCGAAGGCGTCGATGTCGATCGGCGCGAGAAGCGATGGGGATGTCTCCGCCAGGAGAATCTGGCGGTCTGCAGGAAGCCGCCGGCGAGCGTCGTCGACGACGACCCGCAGCGCCGGGAGAAGCTCGACCGGTTCGCTTGCGCGCGCCATCCCGGCGTCGGCCCGCGCCAGCTGGAGGAGACGATCGGTCAGTGTGCGAAGGCGAAGAAGCGATAGTTCCACCTGTCGCGCGCGCTCCTGCTCGGGATGCCCGTCCAACTCGACGATAAGGCGCTGCAGTTGGGCGAGGGTGCCGGCCAGCGGTGTCCGCAGCTCGTGCGCACTGTTTGACGCAAAGGCTCGCTCCGCTTCGAGCGCAGTCTCGACGCGGCTGATCAGGCCATCGACCGCGTCGCCGATCGGCTGCAGCTCGACAGGAAGGTTGGAGACGGCGAGCGGCGTGAGGTTGGCCGCGTGACGCGCGGCGATCTCGCTGCTCAATGCGCGAACCGGCCGAAGTCCAGCACGGACGGCGAGATAGATACCCAAGGCAGACAGGGGGATCAGCAGAGCGATTGGCCAGATCAGGGCCAGGATGCTGCCCATCAGCGATTGCGAACGATGGACTCTCGCTTCGGCGACCTGGATGAACGCATCGCGTCCCGCCGAACCAATCGTGTAGATGCGCCACGGCCCCGAGTCGGCGAAGCCAGGTTGAAGCGGAACGTCGAACGGGGTCGCGGGCGCATCATGCGACCGCAGCAGGATTTCTCCATCGGGCAAACGCATCTGGTAGACGATGTATTCCGACGCAGCGTCGTCGTAGAGCGGGATCTCATGAGCGTCTCGTTGCTCGCCCGGGTCGCCCATCTCGTCGCGGAATCCGTCGAGGGCGAGCGGGAGTAATCGCTCCGCGGTCTCGCGCAATCCGCCATCGAACGCGACGTCCAGGCTGACGCGGAGCGAGTTGGCGGCGAGCGAGGCCGCCAACAACCATAGGGCAACGGCACCCACGGTCAGGGACACGATCAGCCACCGCGTGAGGCTTCGTGCGCGCGTCATTCGTCGGCGATCCGGTAGCCGAGCCCACGGACGGTCTGGATCAAGTCGTTGCCAATCTTTTTGCGCAGCCGGCTGACGTAGACCTCGACGGCATTGCTTTCGACTTCGGCACCGAAGGCGAAGATGGCATCCTCAAGCTGAGCTTTGGAAACAAGTACGCCTGGGTGTTGAGCCAGCTTTTCGAGCACGGTCCATTCCCGTGCGGTCAGGTCAAGAGCCCGCCCGTCAAGTCGCGCCGATCGTTGTGCTTGATCGATCTGGAGGGGACCGATTGTGATCACCGGGTTGGGGTTGCCGCCGTAACGACGGGCCACCGCGCCAATGCGGGCGGTCAGCTCGCTGAGATCGAACGGCTTGACGAGATAGTCGTCTGCGCCGGCATTGAGTCCGTCGATGCGGATGCTGAGCTGATCCATGGCCGTGAGGATGATCACGGGTGTCATATCGCTTTCTTTCCGAATGCTGCGCAGAAAGTCGAGCCCCCGGCCATCGGGCAGATTGAGGTCGAGAAGGATCAAGTCATAGGAAACGGTTGAGTGCGCGGCGAAGGCATCGTCGAGCCGCGTCATCCAGTCGATGGCATGGCCGCCTGCTGCGATGTGGTCGCGGACAGCGCCGCCGAGAGCGACGTCGTCCTCGATCAGCAGAATGCGCATCTCACCCCCTAAAAATGTTCCGGCCCTCGAAACGTCGGCTGCCGTCGGCGCACGGCCAAGTTTCGAGCGCAGCCGGGCGGTAGGCCTCAAGTCTGACGCCAAACTTACGCAAAAAGGCCGTCGACGTAAGGCTGCTGTCAGTTTGGCCGCGCTTTATCGGGGTTATCAAACGGCAATTTGCGGACTCCCTCCCGTGAAAACGACTCTCTTTTCGCTCGCTTTTGTTGCTGCGTCCGGCGTCTACGTCGCCGCAGCAAACCATGTGCTGAGTCTCCCCGGCGCCGAGGCTGCAACAACCACAGCCGCAGCGTTCGACGGAACGGCGCCGGCCTCCGATGTTTTGTCGAACGCTGGTGCGGCGACAGGCTTCCTAACGCCCGAGGCGGCGCCGAGCCCGGCGAGTTCTTCGCGGCAGCCGATGCCATCCGCTCTCTTGAGTCCGCCGACGATCACCGCTTCGCGGCCTGCCGCGCCGGCCGTGATCGTTGCTCAGGCCCCAGCGGCCACCGATGAACCGGGATCGCACATCGCGCCGCCGGCTGCTGCAGCGCCGCTACCGCCGCTACCGCGTCCAAGGCCTGCCACTTCCGGCAAACACCCAGGTCCATCGACAACCACGACGACGGTCGCCGACAACGCGTTATCGGGGTACCGCGACGGGACTTACACGGGCACCAGCGAGAACGCCTATTATGGCCGTGTGCAGGTGCGGGTGACGGTTGTATCCCACAGGATCGCCGCCGTGAGCGTCCTCGACTATCCGCAGGATCGGCGCACCTCGCG
>DATMTK010000191.1:0-8518 GCA_035564755.1 Devosia sp.
TGCGCCGTTGCGGAGTCCACAGCATCAATTGCGGACGCTTCTCACGTCTTCGCAGTGAGTGCCGAAAGCTGATCCGTGTCGTATCGCCCACGCAACTCGCCGATGGCCTTGGGATCGGGAGAGGTGCCCGTGGCCGCCAGCCGGGCCAGTTCCTCGAAATAATGCTCATGCCCCGGCGGCGAGACTGTCATCAGCACCCGCGCCGGTCTGTCGCTGACATTGGTGATATTGTGAGGAACGCCCGGCGGCAGGAAAAGGAATGTGCCAGGCGTGGCACGGAGGCGCTGCTCGCCAGCCCACCATTCGCACTCGCCCTCGAGCACGTAAAACGTCTCCTCCTGCACTCGATGCACGTGCCGGCCGGTGGCAAAGCCGGGTGGGATGGTCCAGTCGAACATGCTGGTGTGTTTGGTGTCCTTGCCGGTGACAAGGAAGGCCATCGGTTCACCGCGCAAGACCACGCCGGTGTTGTCCCCGGGCAGGCGAATGACGGGTTGCGGTATCTGATCGTTCATGGCGTTTCCTCCATCGGTTCGGATGCGTGAATGCTGAATGTTGGCTGTCGCAAAGTCCTAAATCCGTTCCGAAAAGATTGCGAAATGACCCCAAACCGTGTCCTCTCGCGGTATGGCCACAACGCTTGCTTTCGGTCCCTTTCGGCTGGAAACGAACGCCCGGATACTGTTCCGCGGCGCCGAGCCGACCCCGCTCGGCCAGCGCGCTGTCGCCCTGCTTGCATTGCTGCTGGATCGCCCCGGGGTTCCGGTGGGCAAGGACGCACTCATAGCCGCCGCTTGGCCAGGACAAGCCATCGAGGACAGCAATCTTACCGTGCAGATCGCCGCCATCCGTCGGACCCTCGCGGGCGATGCCGGCAAAGAAGTCTGGATCGAAACGCTCCCGCGGCGGGGCTATCGCTATGTCGGGCCACAGGTGACGCGGGACGTCGGCATTCCGGCAATCGGCGAGAACCACCTGGCTGTGCCGGACAAGCCCTCGATCGCCGTGCTCCCCTTCTCGAACCTCGGTGATACCCGCGCGCAGGACTATTTCATCGACGGCATCGTCGACGACATCATAACCGGCCTGTCGCGCATCAACTGGCTGTTCGTAATCGCGCGGAATTCGACTTTGATGTACCGGCACCGGACCGTCGACATCAAGCAGGTCGGCCGCGAGCTTGGCGTGCGCTATGTCCTGCAAGGCACTGTAAGGCGCCAGGGCGAAGCGCTGCGTGTTACATGCCAACTTATCGATGCGTCCACCGGTGCTCACGTCTGGGCCGAGCGTTACGACCGAAGCTCGATCGATGTCTTCGAGTTGCAGGATGACATCGCCCAGTCAGTCGTCGGCACCATTGCGCCGAACGTGCGTCGTGCCGAGATCGAGAGGGTCAAGCGCAAGCGGCCGGATAGTCTCGACGCCTATGACCTCGTGCTTCGCGCCCAGCCTGATGTGGATTCGGGCATGCCGGCCCAGGTAACCAGCGCTCTGGTCCTGCTTGAGCGCGCCCTCGTTCTTGAGCCGGACTTCGCGCTTGCGCACGCCAACGCGGCCATGTGTCATCACTGCCTCTACCTGCGCGCGGGTTTGCGGGAGGACGATCGTCTTGCCTCCGTGCGCTACGCGCGGTCCGCGCTCCTTCATGGTCAGGACGACGCCCTCGCGCTCACGCTGGCCGGCTTCTCACTTGGCATGGATGGTCATGATCGAGGCGCAGCGTTCACGGCGCTCGATGCCGCCCTTGTCCTCAGTCCGTCGTCAGCGCTGACCCACATCCTCGGCAGTGTCCTTTGGGGCTGGGCCGGCGAGGCAGAGCGCGCCATCGAATGGAGCGAGCGGGGCATGAGGCTCAGCCCGTTCGATCCGTGGGCGTTCGCCGCTTTTGACGCACAGGCGATGAGCCACTTCGTTCGTGGCCGCTACGAAGAGGCGCTGCGCGCCGCATACAAATCCGTTCATGCCAACCCAGCTCATAGCATTACCTACGTGCAACTGGCGGCCGCGCTCTCCAAACTCGGGCGGCTGGATGAGGCCCGCGCCGCCGCTGCGCGGGTTCTGGAGCTTCATCCGACCTTCCGTTACCGCCGGCAATTCGAGGGGGTCAGCTGCGCCCATGCGCTGGCAGTGCCTCTCGGCGAAGCTTTACGAGACGCTGGACTTCCAGAATAGCACCACCGTCCGCTGGGGCCACAAGCGGTCACAGGGCGAAAGTCCGCTTGGCGCCAGAAGCGCTCCCCGGCGGCTTGTTTAAGGTCCATTTCGCCCCATTGCCCGAGACTTGAAATCTGGCTCGTTGGCTGCAATCGATCCGCTGCCGGCAGCAGGTTCGCAGCAGACTACAAGCATCGCCACCTGTTTCATTGATTTTGCCGGAGAGCCTTACCTACCGGCTTTCTCAAAGGCCGATTGCGTGGTTCACTCCCCCGGCGATACCAAAACGCGCCAGTGCGTTGCACCGGCTTTGGGGCGAGGAGGATGTGACCTTGCGCAACTTCAAGGCGATCTTCGGCGACACAAAGCCGGTCATCGGCATGGTTCATCTTGGGGCCCTGCCCGGCTCGCCTCTCCACGACGTGGACGCAGGAATTGAAGGGCTTCTCGACGCTGCCCGCAAGGACCTCGAGGCGCTGCAGCGGGCCGGCTTCGACGCCGTGATGTTCGGAAACGAGAATGACCGGCCCTACGAGTTCGCCGTGGACACCGCGTCGACGGCCACCATGGCCTTTCTCATTGGACGGATGAGGCCGCAGATCACCGTGCCGTTCGGCGTCAATGTCCTCTGGGATCCGATGAGCTCGATCGCGGTCGCCGCCGCGACCGGCGCCGCCTTCGTGCGCGAAATCTTCACCGGGACCTACGCCTCCGATATGGGGCCGTGGACACCCGACGCCGGCAAGGCGATGCGCTATCGAGACCGTCTTGGCCGGAGGGACCTCGCGCTGCTGTTCAACGTCTCGGCGGAGTTCGCCTATTCGATCGACCAGCGGTCGCTGCCGGACCGGGCCCGAAGCGCCGTCTTTTCCTCCATCCCGGATGCGATCCTTGTCTCCGGTGCGATTACCGGTGAGGCTGCGAGGATGAGCGATCTCGAGGCGGTCAAGGCAGTGCTTCCCGATACGCCCGTGCTTGCCAACACTGGCGTCAAGCATGCCACCGTCAAGGACGTGTTGAGCGTGGCGGACGGCTGTATCGTCGGCTCGTCGCTCAAGATCGACGGCAACACGTGGAATCCGGTTGACCCGGTTCGGGCCGCGGAGTTCATGCGGCTGGTGCGGGAAACACGCTCGTGAAAGATCGGCTCCGGCACACTCTGCGCGACTTGATGCTGATCCCCGGTCTGTCTGGACACGAAGGACGGGTCCGCCGCTACCTGAAACGAGCGCTCGGCGATCTTGGCATCAATCACCGCACGGACCGGTTGGGGAATCTCATCGCGACGCTCGACGGCTCGCCGGATTTACCCAGCGTAATGCTGTTTGCGCACATGGATCAGCTCGGCTTGATCGTGCGCAAGATCGAAGCAGATGGCCTCATCCGAGTCGAGCGTGTCGGTGGGGTGCCGGAGCGTGCCCTCGCCGCGCAAGAGGTCCTGTTGTGTGTCGGCGAGGGACGGGACGTACCCGGAATCATCGCCAACAAGAGCCACCATGCCACGGACCCCCAAGAGAAGTACCGTGTCGTCCCGTATCAGGAGATCTACGTCGACACCGGGGCCGGCACAGCAGCCGAAGCGATCGCGGCGGGCATCGATGTTGGAACGCCGGTCGTCTACGGACCAAGCTTCATCGAGCTTGCCGACGACCGCATCGCCGGCACTTCCGTCGACGACCGCGCGGCGTGTGCGGTGATGCTCGAGGTGGCGCGCGCCCTCGATGAGATCGACACTCATCCCACGGTTCACCTCGTCTTCTCCGTCCTCGAAGAATTCAACCTCAGGGGCGCCGTGACGGCGGCCCAGATGCTGCGGCCCGAAATCGCCATCCAGCTCGACCTGATCCTCGCCACAGACACGCCGGACATGGCGACGCGCGGCGATGTTCGGCTCGGTGGTGGACCGGCAATGAGCCTGTTCTCCTTCCACGGGCGAGGCACATTGAACGGGGTCATTCCACATCCCGCTCTCGTGGCCCTGTTCGACGGGGTCGCACGAGACAGCGGCCTCAACCTGCAGCGCAGCGCTCACATCGGCGCCCTGACGGACCTCTCCTATGTTCAGCTCGTCGGCGAGGGCGTGGCCTCGATCGACCTGGGCTTCCCCATGCGCTACAGCCATTCAGCGGTCGAGAGCTGCGACCTCAAAGACCTGGCAGGGCTGACACAACTCTGCGTGGAAGGATTGCGGCGCATCGATACCAGCCTCAGCCTCGACCGCGACGACTATCCATGAGCCGGTGTTACCTCGGCATCGACATCGGCACCTTCCAGTCCAAGGGTGCGCTGGTCGATGGAGGCGGCCGCATCCTGGCGAGCGCTGCAAAGCCGCACAGGATGATCGTGCCGCAGCCGGGCTGGGCCGAGCACCGTCCCAATGAGGACTGGTGGGACGACTTCGTCTACCTGTCCAACACTCTGATCGCGCAAAGTGGCGTTGCGCCGTCCGACATCAGAGCCGTGGCAGCAAGCGCAATCGGGCCATGCATGCTGCCCCTCGATTTCGAGGGACGCCCGCTGATGAACGCGGTGCTCTATGGCGTCGATACGCGGGCGGCACTCGAGATCGCCGAGCTCTCGGACCGTATCGGCACGGATGTCCTGCTCGAGCGGTGCGGCAACACGCTCACATCGCAGTCTGTTGGCCCCAAGATCCTCTGGCTCCGCCGCGAGCGTCCGGCCATCTTCAACCAGACGGCTCGGGTGGTGACCTCGACCACCTACCTCGTCCGCAGGCTTACCGGCGAGTACGTGATCGACCACTATTCGGCCGCGGGGTTCTCGCCACTCTACCTGGCCGACAGACTCGGCTGGAGCGACGCGCTTGCGCCGGGGCTCATCCCCTTGGACAAGCTGCCGCGTCTCGGTTGGGCCACCGACATTGCAGGCGGCGTGACTCGCGAGGCCGCCGCCGAGACCGGACTCGCCGCCCGCACCCCAGTCAGCATCGGCACCATAGACGCCGCGGCCGAAGCGCTCAGCGTCGGAGTCACCAGCCCCGGTGACATGCTGCTCATGTACGGCTCGACCATCTTTATCATCGAGGTCACGGATCACCGGCTTCGAGAGCCGAAGCTGTGGTATGCACCCTGGCTGTTTCAAGGCCAGCACGCATTGATGTCGGGACTGGCGACCAGTGGCACCCTCAGCCATTGGTTCCGCGAGCAATTTGCGAAGGAGCTCGGCGACGACGCGGTCTCGGTGCTCGCGCGGGAGGCGGCAAAGTCTCCGGCCGGGGCCAATGGAGTCGTGCTGCTGCCCTATTTTTCGGGGGAACGGACGCCGATCCACGATACCAATGCCAAGGGCATGATCTTCGGGCTCAACCTCACACATACGCGCGGCGACATCTACCGCGCGCTGTTCGAGGGCATTGCGATGGGGACGCGTCACGTCCTGGAGACCTACGAAACCGCTGGCGCGCCGCCCAGGGCCGTCTACGCCGCCGGCGGCGGGACCCAGAACACCGTCTGGGTCCAGGCAACCTCCGATGCTTCGGGGCAAGCACAGATCATGCGTGAAAAGACCATTGGCGCCTCGTATGGCGATGCCTTCCTTGCCGCCCTGGCGATCGGTGATGTCCGGCTCGAGGACATCCGCCAGTGGAACCCGGTCACCACCGAGATCCTGCCCCGACCAGAGTTCCGCGCGCTCTATGACCGTCGCTACGGCCTCTTCCGGCAGCTTTACGAGAACACCAAGGGCCTGATGCGGGAGCTGTCGCCGTGAGCCCCTATCGCGCCGCCCTGGACGAACTGAGCGCTGTCGTGGAGCACATCGACGACAAGGCGGTCGACGGCGCCTGCGACATGATCGCAGCCGCCCGGCACATCACCCTATACGCCTGTGGTCGTGAGGGACTGCAGCTGCGCGGCTTCTGCATGCGGCTCTTCCACATGGGCCTCGAGGTGGCGATGGTGGGCGACGTTACGACACCGGCCATAGGAGCGGGCGACCTTTTCATCGACTGCGCCGGCCCGGGGTTCGTGTCGACCTCGGAGCCGCTGATGAACATCGCGCGGAGCGCCGGGGCACGAGTGCTGTTCATCACGGCCCGGCCGGATGCGCCGCTCGCTCGCCTCGCCGATTTCACGCTGCTGGTACCGGCCCAGACGATGGCGGACGATCAGTCTTCCGGCGCGAGCCGCGTGTTGCCCATGGGCTCGGCCATGGAGGGCGCGCTGTTCATTCTGTTCGAGGTGATGATCTATAAGCTCAAGGAGCGACTGGGCGTCACGGCCGAGGCGATGCGTGGCCGGCACACCAATATGGAGTAGCTATTTCACCGACCCTGCGGTCAATCCCTTGATGATATAGCGCTCGAGCAAAACTCCTACGACAACGAGCGGCATGATTGCGGCCGTCGACACCGCGGCCATGGTCCACCAGTTGATGCCCTGCGACCCGGTCTGACTGGCAACCAGCACCGGGAGCGTCTTGGCGTCGGTGGAGGTGAGGAGCGCGGCGAAGAAGTATTCGTTCCAGCAAAGGATCAGACTCAGGATGAAGGCGGCGACCATTCCGGGAAGGGCGATCGGCAGGACGATCCGCAGGAAGGTGCCCCAGGGACCGAGGCCATCGACCTGTGCCGCCTCGTCGAGCTCGTTGGGGATGGTGTCGAACTGGTCCTTCATGATCCAGATGACGATCGGCAGCACCGTCAGCGTATAGAGCATGATGAGGCCGAAATGCGTGTCGAGTAGCGCCAGCTCCTTGTAGAGGACGAGGAATGGCAATGCGAGCACGACCGGCGGGAGGATCAGCTGGCTCAGGAAGAAGAACGAGATGTCGCGATTGCGCATCCACAGGAACTTGTATTCGAACCGGCTGAGCCCGTAGGCCGCCAAGGAGCCAAGGATGACTGCCAGGGCGGAGGCGCCGAAACCCACTACGACCGAATTGGTGAAGCGAAGGATGAACTCGTCGCGCACGGTCGAGGTCGAAGCCCACGTGTCGGGCGAGAGCCCCAGGCCCCGCCAGCCGAGCCAGCTCGGCTGAAAGTCGACCCAAGGGATCAGGTGCCCCAGTTGCACGTCCTTGGCGACCTTCATGGTCGTGGTGAGCGTCCAGTAGATCGGGAACAGCGAGACGAAGGCCCAAATCACCAGCGCGGCATAGATGCCGATCGTGGCGAGCCTGGAGCGGATGTGCCGCCGGACCGCTGCCCTGGCATCGTCCGAGGCGAGACTGGCGGTGGTGGCGGCAGTCACGTCATCCTCCGCATGCTCCTGCTCAAGACATTGAGCAGGATCGTTACGAAGACCACGATGATGACGAGATACACCATCGCAAGCATTGTACCGTAGCCCACATTCGAGCGGTCACGATACTCACGGTAGATGAAGCTGGACACCGTGTCGGTCGCCCCTCCGGGACCGCCCGATGTGACGTTGATGACGATGTCGGCCAGCTTCAGCTTGAAGATCATGCGGATGACGATCGCGGTCACGCTGACCGGGAGCATCAGTGGAAAGGTGATCTGCCAGAAGCCCTGCCAAGGCCCCGCGCCATCGACCTTTGCAGCCTCCTGCACCTCCTTGGGCAAGGCCTGCAGTCCCGCCAGCAGCAGAATCATCACAAAGGGAATCGAGACCCAGGCATCCATCGCCTCGATCCAGATCTTTGCCCAGACGGGATCGCCGAAGAAGGATGGCGTTTGTACGCCGATCCAGCGCACGAAACGCGAAACCGGCCCGAAACGCGTCTCGAGCATGGACTTGCCGATCATCCAGCTCACCGCGACCGGCGACAGCATGAAGGGAAGAAGGAAGGTCACCCGCCAGAACTTGCGCGCCTTGACGTCGGCATTGAGCAACAGAGCCAGGCAGAACGCGATCGCGTATTCGAACAGCACCGCGCAGACATAGTAGATCATGTTCAGCAGCGCATTGATGTAGAACGGGTCGTGCACCAACTGCACCAAATTTTCGATGCCGTTGAATTTCTGGCCCGAGACTGAAGAAAGGTTCCAGTCGGTAAAGGCGATCGACAGACCAAACAGCGTCGGAAAGATCGCCACGGCGACCGTGAACAAGGCCGCCGGAAGCAGGAACAATGCCCGCCAGCCGCGCTCGCCTCGGGCAAGCACTATGCCGCTGCAGAGCAAGACGCAAAACAGGCCGTAGGCGTAGAGCGTGGGACGCCAATTCTCGAAGCCGAGCCGCCAAAGGCCGGTAGCGTCGAGCGTCTGTAGCGCGACGACCAGGGCGAAGGCGCAGACCGCCAGCCAGATGAGGCTTCGACCTATGAAGCTTCGCCGCGCCGAAACAGCGTTGGTTTCGGCTTCGATGAATCGACCGCCCGCTGCGGTGGTGTTCGCCATGAATATCCGAAGGACAGGCAGGAGCAGACAGCGGGCGGCACC
>DATMTK010000192.1:0-12535 GCA_035564755.1 Devosia sp.
CCCGAAGAATAGACGACCGACTTGCTCAGCGCCGCCGCAGCGGCATCGTCGCGGTCCTTCTGCACCTTGGCGGTCAAGGCCGGACGCTTGAGCTGCAGCACCGTTGAATCAGCCGCGGACATGCACGTGGGCTGGGCGGCAACCGCCACAGCCGAGCAAGACAGCAGACAGGCAAAAGCAATGAAAATTATGCGGACCAACATTCGCCCCCATCTGGCACACCGCCTGCGTAGGGCTAGCAACAACGACCGGCACTCACAACCATTCCGTCCCGACGCCGATTAACTCGATCTTCACTGTTGCACAGCGGCAACTAGATCGAGCAAACACCCGTGCAATGTACATACCCGGCTATGGCTCAGTATCCGCGCTTATGCCGGCCCGGTTGTCTTCTATCGGCAGTGCAAGATCGAGATGAGCCGATGTCGTATGCCGACGGAGAATCAGCAACATGTCGGCGCAATCTCGTGTAGTTAGTCGCAGCCATTGATTTTCGCCGGTTCGGGATCCGGAGCACCTGCTTGCACTTCGTCGTCTTTCTGTGTGGCGTCCTCGGCGGCGTGGTGCCTCTAGGATCGGGCTGGTGGGGGCAACCCGACCTGCTGCTGGTGACCGATGGCCTCCCCGGCTGGGTTGCCGGCCTGCTGGTGGTCGCCATTCACGTGATCGCGCTCTCGGCCATTGTCGGCGGCACCCTTGTCTTCTTATCCGCCGCAGCCAGCCGGATCGTGCTGCTGTCGAGTTCGGTGGCCTGGCTGGTCCTCGTCGCGGCGCTCGGGCACGGCATTACGCCGGTGGTCGCGATCCTGATCATCCTGATCGCCGCCGGGGGCTTCGCTTCTTTTCTGCCCTCGGTGCAGCAGCCCTTGCTCTCCCTGCGCGATCCCTCAGCCCTACCGCTGTGGCAGCTGCCCGAGCGGACACCCGAGGGCGCGCCGGGCTTGGGCCGTCCTCGCACGCCGTCGCGCAAGCGGGCGGATCGTCGGCGCGCCGAACCAACCTTCGGCGAGGCGCCGGCCTCGGCGATTTACTCTTCCAATTTCGTCCTCGGTCCCGTCACGAGGCCACGTTCCAGCCGGACGAAGGCCAGGCGCGAGCGGCAGCGGCAGATCCTCGGGGTCGTCGGGCTGGTGGGGCTGATGGCGGTCCTGTTCGTGATTGTACTGGTCAACAGCCAACTCTTTTCGGCTCAGAAGATGGCAGCGCGCGCCGGGGCCTCGCCATTGGACGGCGCGGCGTCCACCCCATCGCAACCCTCGGTCAGCGTTGCAGACCTCTCCAGCTCGAGTGCCACCAGCTCGGCCGCGCCCAGCGACGAGACCGCACTCGTTGCCGACCCTTCAAGTGCATCGTTTGCCGAGGAACGGCTACCGAGCCAAGCGCTGGGACTGCCGCAGCAATATACGAGCCTGCCGCCGATTACTGCCGTGGCGTCCAGTCCCACTTCGTCTTCAGGGTCGGCGCCAGCGCCGGCTTCGTCGGCAGCTTCGACAGCGGCAGAGTTCGCGTCGCTCCCCCCGGTCTCGTCGGCAAGTTCGGCCGAGGCCTCCGTGGCGAAGGCCACTGCGTCGCAGCCGCTACCCTCGCATTTTGCGACACCCGCCGACTATTGCAGTGCCGTCGGCAACACCGATACGCCTGAAGCGTCCAAGATCACCAGCGGAGTAGCCGGAATGACAGCCGAAGCCCGCACCCAGGCGGCCATGCCGCAAGGGGAAGTGCGCTGGCGCTGCATGGACAACGCGGTATGGGTCTGCGTGCAGCCTCCGGGGTCTCTGAGTTGCGACAAGGTGCCCAGCTCCGTCGATCGCGTGCTGATCTGCGCCGCCCATCCCGACACGCAGGGCATCCGCACGGCGGGCGGCGACTGGAGCTGCAACGGCTTCACCCCGGTGGTCAGCAAGGGCCAGCTCGACGCGCCGGACCACCGCGGTTTCGACCGGTCGGTGTGGCACACGCTCAAGGGCGACGCCGATCCGCCGGCCCATACAAGCGGCTAGGGGCGCCTGAACGCCGGCAACCGCCTCGAAGGCAGCCCGGCCATCACTCTCAATCCAGATGGTAGATTTCGGGCATGTCGCACCACCACTCGCCGGGGGCGGCTGAGGCAAGCCTGGCCTGGCATGGATCGGTGAGCGCCAGCCACTTTTTGGTCACCGCGAGATCGCCCAGCACCTTCATGTCGGCGGCATAGTCGCTGCCCGTGTATTCCCAATAGCCGAACAGCAGGTGCTCGGGCTCGCGCAGGAAGATCGAGTAGTTGCGGATGTTTGCCGCCGACAGCGCGGCATTCATCTCCGGCCACGGCTCGGCGTGCAGCCGCTTGTACTCGGCAAGCTTCTCCGGCCTGACGCCGATGACCATGCCCATGCGCTGAACGCTCATTCCTTGGTGCCTCCCGCCGTCATGCCGGTGACGAGGAAGCGCTGCGCGAAGAGGAAGACGATCATCACCGGCGCGATGGCAACGATCGTCGCGAGCGCCAGCGCCGAGAGGGTAATGGTCGAGGATGCCGCGTTGGTCGGATTGAACTGCGGCACGTTGGACAGCATCTCGGCCAGGCCGACCTGGATCGGCGCCTTGCGGCCCGGCAGCATCACATAGGGGAGGAAGTAATTATTCCAGTTGCCGGTGAAGCTGAAGAAACCGACGAGCGCGATGACCGGCGTTGCGAGCGGCATGGCAACGCGAGCGAACACCTGGAACTCGTTAGCGCCGTCGATGCGCGCCGCATCGAGGAGATCGCGCGAGATCGCGGTCGAGAAATAGATGTAGGTGAGATAGACGCCGAACGGGAAAAAGGAGAACGGCAGGATGGCCGCGAGCGGATTGCCGATGAGATGCACGGCGCTCAGCTCGAGGAAGATCGGCAGGACCAGTGCCGTGCTCGGCACCAGCATGACGATGAGCGTGGTGGCGAGCAGCGCCTTGCGGCCGCGGAACTCGGTGAGCGCCAGGGCGTAGCCGGCAGGAATGCTGGTGACGAGCGTGATCGCCAGCGCCGCGATGCAGTAGAAGGCGGAGTTGCCGATCCAGGTCCAGAGCAGCCCGTCCTGGAACGAGACCAGGCTCTGCCAGTTGTCGGCAACGGTCTGCAGGCTGCCGAACGAGAACGGCGCATCGAGCAGCATCTGCCGGTCGGTCTTGGTCGGCGCGATCAGCAGCCAGACGATCGGCACGACGAAGAACGCCGCGAAGACGACGAGCAACAGGATGGCGACCGCACGCCCGAGCCACGCAGCGGGCGAGTCGTCGCGCATGGCGCCCAGCGATGCGTCAGGCGCGCTCAAACAGGCCACCCCTGAACACGAAGATCACACTCAGGACCAGCGCGACCACCAGCAGCACCAGTGAGATGGCGGCGGAGCCGTTGAAGTCGCTCTGCTTGAACGCATAGAGGAAGGCGAGCTGGTTGAGCGAATAGTCCTGCGAGACGACGCCGCGGCTCGCCTGCGACAGCACGCGCGGCTCGACAAACAGCTGCGTGCCGCCCGCGAACGAGAGGACCACCATGTAGGCGATCCATTTGCGCAGCAGCGGAATCTGGATGAACCAGGCGGTGCGGATCGGCCCGGCACCATCGACGCGTGCCGCCTCGATGACGTCGCGGCTGATATTGTTGAGCGCGCCGTACATCACGATGATCCAGCCGCCGGCGCCGGTCCAGAAGGCGATGATGGCAAGCGTCACCGGCAAATGGTCGGCCTGCACGGTTTCGACGAACGAATTGAAGCCGAGCCCGTGCAGCAGGAACGACACGGGGCTGACGGTGGGGTCGAGTACGAACAGCCAGAGCATGACGCTCGAGGCACCGGCCAGCGCGCCGGGGATGTAGTAAAGGAAGCGCACGCCGGTCGAGAGCCATTTGACGCCGATCGCGTGAACGATGATGGCGAGAACCACCACCAGGATGATGAGGCTGACGAGCCAGACCACGAGGTAGAGCCCGACATGTTCGACCGCGGGGAGGAAGCGGTAGTCCTTGAACACCTTGACGAAGTTGGCGACGCCCACGAAGGCGTTGCGCTTGGTGAAGGCGAGGTAGATCGCGTAGGCCGAGGGCAGCAGACCGAACAGCACCAGGAACACGGTGTAGAGGCTGATGAAGGCCAGCCCCACCTGGCGTTGCGCACGCTCCACGCTCGCTTTGGCGAGGGGCCGTCCATCCGCGCGCGGATGGACCGCTGTGTCGTGAAGCGTGCTCAACTCATTCAACCCCGAGGATCAGCTCAGTTGACGGTATACCCGACAACCTGCGCCTCGTTCTTCATTTCCGTCTGCCAGTCGGCCGAAAGGTCGGCCATCGTCTTGCCGGCGGCGAGGCCGGGAGTGATCACCTTGGCCCAGGCCGTTTCGGGCGAAAAGTTCGGGTAGCCCCAGCCGTTCCACACGCTGGCTGCGGCCGCCGAGATCGCACCCTTGAAGTCGCCGGCGAAGAAACCGCTCTTGGCCTGGTTGTCGAGCCACTTGTCGGCGGCGGCCTTGTAGGCCGGCAGACCACCGGTGCCCGCCGTCTTGTCGTTGGTCACGATGAACTGCAGGAACGTCTTGACCGCGTCCGGGTTCTGCGTGTGGCTCGAGGCATACCAGACGCCGCCACCGACATTGCCCGTGACCTTGTCGCCGTTCGACCAGTAGAGCGGTGGCGCGGCAGCCCACTGCCCCGGCTTGGCGTTGACGCTGGCCGGGTTCTGGAACAACGCGCCAGCATACCAGGCGGGGCCGGGGATGGCGACCAGGTGGTCGGCCTTGGCGACGAAGGAGGCACCGAACACGGAGTCCTGCGTGAGCGTGCCGTTCTTCAGCATGTGGTCGATCAGGTCGGAGACCTTCTTGGTGTTCGGATCGTCGATGGTGGACGAGAAGGTGTCGCCCTTGATCTGGAACACCGGCGCTTCGCCGCTCCAGTAATAGATGTAGGGGCCTTCGAAGCTGTCGCCGATCGAGCCGAGGAAATAGCCCGGATGGTCCTTGGCGAGCTTGTCGCCGAGCGCCTGGTAGTCTTCCCAGGTCTTAGGCACGTCGTAGCCGAACTTGGTCAGCAGGTCCTTGTTGTACCAGAACAGCACCGGGGCGAGGTCGTTGCGCAGGCCGTAGACCTTGCCGTCGACGGTTACCGGATCCTCGGCCCCCGGGGTGTAGCCCTCGAGAAAGCCCTTATCGAGGAAGCCATCGCTCAGTACCTGCGCGAAGGCCTGCACGCCGTTGGTTTCCTGCGACACCCAGGAGGCGTCGTTGTTCTGGGTCGAGAACACGACATCCGGCCAGCCCGAGCCGGCCTGATCGGCGAGAGCGATCTTGGTCTGGAACGTGCCCGAGGCGCCCGACGAGCCGTCGTCGACGACGAGGTTCACCTTGATTTCTGGATGTGCGGCTTCGAACGCTTCCACCGCCGGCTGGCGGGTGGCGTCGGCCCACACGGTAATGGAATTGTCGGCGGCGACGACCGGGCTCGCGATGAGCAGGGCCGACAGCGCCAGACTGATGCGCATGATGTTCACGGGGATCCTCCCTCCTTGTGATTGCTGGTCGTGCCGGATCAGCCGGCAGCGGCCATCGGTGCCGCGGGGCTGAGCCGCGGATTGAACGGCGCGGGCCCCAGATCGGCGCGCGCCAGGATGTTCGGGCGCGCCCACTCGCGGCGCGCGGTTTCGGAAAGCACGAGGCCGTGGCCGGGACGATCCGGCGCGATGATCCAGCCGTCGCTGATCTCGATGGGTGCATCGACCAGATGGTCGAAATTCTGGAACGAGTATTCGAGCCATTCGACCTCGGGCAGCGCGCAGGCCATGTGCACGCCCATCTCGAGGAAGGTGTTCCCCAGCGTCACCGGGATGCCCATTTCCGCCGCCAGCCAGCCGATGCGCATGACGTCGGTGACCTGGCCGTGGACGTTGAGGATGTCGGTGCCGCCCGCCAGCATCAGGGCGCGCTTGCCGGCGGCATCGAGATATTCGCCGGAATTGATGAGCGTCCACGGACAGGCGTCGCGCAGGAGCTTGAGGCCCTCGAAATCGTGGCGGAGGATCGGGTCCTCGACCCACAACAGATCGTAGCCGGCCTTGCGGATGGCGGTGAGCTTGACCGCCGCTTCCTTGGCGCCCCAGGCTTCGTTGGCATCGATCATGAACTGCGCGCCGGGACGCACAGTCTTCGCGAGAATCTGCAGGCGGTGGAGGTCGCGGTCGAAATCGGGCGCGCCGACCTTGATCTTGAACGCGGTGTAGCCGAGGGAGTCGGCATGCGCGAACAGCGCCTCGAACGCCGCGTCGCTCAGATGATAGTCGAGACCGGAGGCGTAGGCGCGGACCCGGTTGCGGCGGCTACCGAGAAGCTGGTGCAGCGGCAGGCCGACCTGCTTGGCGGCCAAATCCCAGAGCGCCACCTGCAGCGCCTCGTGGAACGGCAGGCTGAAGGCGCGCTGGTTGCCGCCGCGCGGCCGGTTGACCCGGTGCACGAGGCCGATCGGCGGCTGCCCGACAAGACCCGGCCAGACCTCGTCCTCAAACACGCGGGCGATCTCGGCCTGGCTCGGCAGCGGATGAAATAAGGTCTGGATAAAGCCCAGGCCCACGCGTCCTTTATCGTCAACCAGCTCCAGCGCCGCTACGTTCGCCGAATCCGCCCGGACCTGGCTGTCGCCAATGACCCGGTCCCGGGCGAACTGAAAACGGGTGATGCGAAATTCGGCGATGCGCATTCTGATCGATCTGGTAAGCTGTTTGATATATCAGTGTGCGACTGAGATATTTCAGTTGGAGGGCGAACGCAAGTGGCATTGGAGGGCAGAGTGACGGCCGTGGCGGAGATCGGCGGCGGATCGCGGCTCAGCGACATCGCCTATACGCGCATCCTCGAAACCCTGTTCGAGCGGAAAATCCCGGCCGGCGCCTTCCTGTCGCAAAACGACCTGGTCGAAATCCTCGGCATCCCGATCGCGCCGGTACGCGATGCGCTGAAGATCCTCGAGACCGAGGGTATCGTCACCATTCACCCACGCTCCGGCATCCAGTTCATCAAGCCGGGGCTGGAGCTCACACGTTCCACCTACCAGTTCCGCGGCATCGTCGAGCGGGCGGCGGTGGCGGTCTATGCCGAAACCGCCGACGAGGCCGAACTGGCCGAGATCGAACGGCGGCACATCGCGGTGACGCGCGAAGTCGAAAAGGACGGGCTCACCGACTGGGCCCGCGCCGAACTCGAAGAGCTGGAACTGGTCCTGCACAATTCGATCATCCGCAGCCTCAACAACCCGCTGATCGAGACCTCGTACAAGCGCATGCACAACTACCTGCGCATCGTCCGCCTCGACCGCAAGCTGACGCCGCCGCTGGCACTGCGCTCGCTGCGCGAGCACATGCAGATCATCCTCGCCTGCAAGGCGCGCGACGCGGAAGCCGCGAAGGCCGCGCTGTCGGCGCACTTCAGCGCCGCGCTGCAGCGGCACATGGGGATGTATTGAGGCTGGAGTGAGGTTCTAGCGCGAGAACCGGTATCGAGGGGCCGGACGCTTGCGGGATTACTCCGTCCGTCATCCGCGGGCTTGACCCGCGGACCCAGCTAAACCCTCCGCGCCTACTGTGGGTCCGTCTGGATGGCCGGGCCAAGCCCGGCCATGACGAAACCGAGAATGTCGTCATCCGTCAAGTCTGCTCGCCCGGCGGAAGGACATCGAAGCGGCAGATACACGACCCGGCGCAAGCGGCCGCGCCCTTCCGCATCTGCTGCTTTTCGTCCGGGCCCGGAAAAAAACGCTTTTGCGTCGGCGTTCGATCTGTCACAAAAGTATTCTAGCGTCACTGGGTCGGCGGGCGTGGACGCTTCTGTTTCGCGACGTCCGAAGGGTTATGGCCACAGGAGAGCAACTCCCGGGCCGCTTGATACTGGAGGAGTTAACTATGCTTCACGCAAAGCTCACGGCAGGCCTGATCGGTATTGCCGCTCTGCTCACCTCGACCACGGCGACCTTTGCCGCGACCGAAATCACCTTCTGGCACGCCATGGGCGCCGAGCTCGGCAAGAAGCTGGAGCAGATCGTCGACGGCTACAACAAGAGCCAGAGCACCTACCACGTCACGCCGGTGTTCAAGGGCACCTATCCGGAAGCCATGAACGGCGCGATCGCCGCCTTCCGCGCGCACCAGCAGCCTGACATCGTGCAGGTGTTCGAGGTCGGCACCGGCACCATGATGGCGGCCAAGGGCGCCGTCTATCCGGTCTATCAGCTGATGAAGGACACCGGCAACGAGTGGGACACCAAGCAGTTCCTGCCGGCCGTCGTCGGCTACTACACCGATACCGACGGCAACATGCTCTCGTTCCCGTTCAACTCGTCCACCCCCATCCTCTATTACAACAAGGATGAGTTCCAGAAGGCCGGGCTCGATCCCAATACCCCGCCCAAGACCTGGGAAGACCTCGTCACCGATTCCAACAAGCTGATGTCGTCGGGCGCGGCCAAATGCGGCTTCACCAGCGGCTGGATCACCTGGATCCAGACCGAGAATTTCTCGGCCTGGCACAATGTTCCGATCGGCACCGAGCAGAACGGCTTCGGCGGGCTCGATGCCGAGCTCAAGCTCAACGGCCCGGTGCAGGTCCGGCACTGGGGCAATCTCAAGAAATGGTCCGATGCCGGCATCTTCGAATATGGCGGCCCGGTGGGCGGTAACGACGCGCCGCCGAAATTCTATTCGGGCGAATGCGCGATCTACATGAACTCGTCGGGCTCGCGCGCGGCGGTGCTGATGAACTCCAAGTTCAACGTCGGCTTCGGCTTCCTGCCCTACTATGGCGACGTCAAGGGCGCCCCGCAGAACACCATCATCGGCGGCGCCACGCTGTGGGTTCTGCAGGGCCATACACCTGAGGAATACAAGGGCGTGGCCGACTTCTTCAAATATCTGAGCACGCCGGCCGTACAGGCCGACTGGCACCAGTTCTCGGGCTATCTGCCGATCACCCAGGCCGCCTACGAGCTCGGCCAGCAGCAGGGCTATTACGCCAAGAACCCGGGCTCGGACGTGGCGATCAAGGAGATCACGCTCAACCCGCCGACCGAAAACTCCAAGGGCCTGCGCTTCGGCAATTACAGCCAGATCCGCGACATCGAGGACGAGGAGTTCCAGAACCTGCTGTCGGGCAAGAAGACCGCCCAGCAGGCGCTCGATTCGGTGGTGCAGCGGGGCGACGATTTGCTGCGCCAGTTCCAGTCGGCCAACCAGTAGCCGCATCTTCTCAGGCTCGCGCCCACGGCGCGGGCCTGCCCCTCCCCATGCAGTCCAAGCGCACTGTCTTCCCGCACCGCGTCCTGCCTTATCTGCTGCTCCTGCCGCAGATGGCGGTGACGGTCATCTTCTTTCTCTGGCCGGCGGGACAGACCGCCTGGTCGTCGATGCTGCGCGAAGACCCCTTCGGACTCAAATCGAGTTTCGTCTGGTTCGAAAACTATGTCCGGCTGGCCCGTGACCCGAACTACCTCGGCTCGTTCGGCACGACGGCGATCTTTGCGGCGAGCACCGCCATCGTCTCGATCGGCGTCGCGTTGATCCTGGCCCTCGCCGTCGACCGCACCATCCGGTCTGCGAGCATCTACACCACGCTCATCGTCTGGCCCTATGCAGTCGCCCCGGCGGTCGCCGGCGTGCTGTGGTGGTTCATGTTCAACCCGACGATCGGCATCCTGGCCTACCTCATCCGGCGCACCGGCTATGACTGGAACCATCTGCTGCACAGCACCGACGCCATGATCCTCGTGGTGCTGGCCGCGAGCTGGAAGCAGGTCAGCTACAACTTCCTGTTCTTCGTCGCCGGCCTGCAGTCGATCCCGATGTCGCTCAAGGAGGCGGCCGCCATCGACGGGGCCGGGCCGCTCAAGCGCTTCTGGACCATCATCTTCCCGCTGCTCTCGCCGACGACCTTCTTCCTGCTCGTCGTCAATATCGTCTATGCGATGTTCGATACCTTCGGCATCATCGATGCGACCACCACGGGCGGACCGGGCGGCGCCACCAACATCCTGGTCTACAAGGTCTATGAGGATGGCTTCGTCGGCCTCAACCTCGGCTCGTCGGCGGCCCAGTCGGTGATCCTGATGGTGATCGTCATCGCCCTGACGGTCGTCCAGTTCCGCTACATCGAGCGGAAGGTGGAGTACTGACGATGGTCGAAAACCGCCCCGTCCTCGATTTCATCTGCCACCTGATCCTGATTGCCGGAGTCGTGGTCGTCATCTTCCCCGTATACATCGCGGTGATCGCCTCCACGCACGGGCCGTACGACTTCATGTCGGGCCTCATTCCGCTCCTCCCCGGATCGCAGGCGGCGGAGAACTATTCGGTGATGCTCGGTACCGGCATTTCGAGCTCGGGGACGCCGCCGCTGTGGCCGATGCTGCTCAACAGCCTGATCATGGCGCTGGGCGTGGCGATCGGGAAAATCGTGATCTCGATCCTCTCCGCCTTCGCCATCGTCTATTTCCGCTTTCCCTTCCGCTCCCTGGCGTTCTGGCTGATCTTCATCACGCTGATGCTGCCGGTCGAAGTCCGCATTTTGCCGACCTACAAGGTCGTCGCCGACCTCGGGATGCTGAACTCCTACCCCGGCCTCATCATCCCGATCATCGCCTCGGCAACCGCGACTTTCCTCTTCCGCCAGTTCTTCCTCACCATCCCCGACGAGCTGCTCGAGGCGGCACGCATCGACAGCGCCGGACCGCTCAGGTTCTTCTGGGACATTCTCCTGCCGCTCAGCCGGACCAACATCGCGGCGCTGTTCGTGATCCTGTTCGTGCTCGGCTGGAACCAGTATCTGTGGCCGCTGCTGGTGACGACCGATCCCGGCTATTACACCGTCGTCATGGGCATCAAGCGCATGGCCACGGTGGCCGAATCCTTCCCGCAGTGGAACCTCGTTATGGCCGCGGTGGTGCTGGCGCTGCTGCCGCCGGTCATCGTGGTCATCGCGATGCAGCGCTTCTTCGTCAAGGGCCTGGTGGAGACTGAAAAGTAATGGCGGCGATCGAGCTCAAAGGTGTCTCGAAAACCTATCCGGGCAAAGTCCAGGCGGTCACCGGCATCGACCTTGCGATCGCCGACGGCGAGCTGGTGGTGCTCGTCGGCCCCTCCGGCTGCGGCAAGTCGACCCTACTGCGCATGATCGCCGGCCTCGAGACCATCACCGAGGGCACCGTGTCCATCGATGGGCGGGTGGTCAACAAGGAGGAACCGGCCGAACGCGACATCGCCATGGTGTTCCAGAACTACGCGCTCTATCCGCACATGAGCGTGCGCCGGAATCTCGAATACGGCCTCAGGAACCGCGGCACACCACGCAATCTCGTCAACGAGCGCGTGACCGAGGCGGCGCGCATCCTCGAGATCGAACAGCTGCTCGACCGCCGGCCGCGCCAGCTCTCCGGCGGCCAGCGCCAGCGCGTCGCCATGGGCCGCGCCATCGTGCGGCAACCGAAGGCCTTCCTGTTCGACGAGCCGCTCAGCAATCTCGATGCCAAGCTGCGCGGCCAGATGCGCATCGAGATCAAGAAGCTCCAGCGTACGCTGAAGACGACCAGCGTCTATGTCACCCACGACCAGCTCGAAGCCATGACGCTGGCCGACCGGCTCGTGGTGATGAACGCCGGCCGGATCGAGCAGGTCGGCAGCCCAACCGAGCTCTACGACCGGCCGCAGACGCAGTTCGTCGCCGGATTCATTGGCTCGCCGCCGATGAATTTCATCGCAATCGCCGATCTTCCGGAGGCCGAGGCGGCACGCATTGCAGCCAGCGCGCCGGGCGTAGCGGTCGTCGGCATTCGGCCGGACAGTTTCTCTTTTGCCGAGGGAGCGCCCGATTTGACGCTGCCGGCGAGCGTCGCGCTCATCGAGCCGGTCGGCGCGGAGAGCCACCTCTATCTCACCTGGGGCAAGCAGACGCTGATTGCCGCAGTCCAGGGCCGCCCCGATGTGACCGAGGGGCAAGAGGTGACGCTCACAGTCGCTGCACCAAAGCTGCATTGCTTCCGCCCGGACGGCCAGCGCATCGACAAGCGCTGATGCTGGGCGAACGTCTTGCGCATCTGCCTGCGGCTGTTGCCGGGTTCAGTGCTGCCCCGCCCGCCGATGACCGCGGTCGATGGACCGCCCTCCCGGATTGGGTGCGTGGGCAGATCTTGGCAGATGGCGAGGCGGCGCTGATGGCGCCTTATCCGCTGCTGCTCGCGAGCGACTACCTCGCCTATTCGCGGACGGGCGACCGGGTCGGCTTCGAGGCGAAATATTTTGCGCGCCGCCGCCGGCTCAATGCGCTCGCCCTGGCCGAGTGTGTCGAGCATCGCGGCCGCTTTCTCGACCGCATCGCCGACGGCGTGATGCTGCTCTGCGACGAGAGCGGCTGGCAGCTTCCCGCCCACAACGCACAGGTGCGCAACGGTACGCGCGACGCATTGCCCGATCCCGAGCGGCCGATCATCGATCTCTTTGCTGCCGAAACCGGTGCGCAGCTCGCCGTGCTGGCCCATCTGCTCGGCACCGAGCTC
>DATMTK010000193.1:0-4612 GCA_035564755.1 Devosia sp.
CCGAGTCCTGCGCCGCCCTTGGGCAGATACGCCGCGCGCACGGCCGCGAGGTTCTGCAGGAACTCGTCCCAGGTGCTGATTTCGGTGCCGCGCCGCACATTGCGCGAGCGTGCCGGATCGTACAGCGACCAGACGCTCGCCTGCATGATCGGATCGGTGCCGCCCAGCGAGCCCGGATGCAGCGGGTTGCCCTCGATCTTTGTCGGCCGGCCCTCGTGGCTCTCGGCAATCACGCCCATGGCATAGCCGTCGAGCGGCATGGCGGTCGCGAAGAAGCGCGGCCGGCCGGGGATGATGTTCTCCGGCTGGTCGACATAGGGGGCGATCCCGGCCGGCGCCTTGCAGGCCGCGACGCCCGCCATCAGCAGCGAGGCGCCCAGCAGCTTCAGCGCGGTGCGGCGGTCGGTGCCGACGGCGCGGCCGAAGCGGGCGGCGATATCGGGGAATTCACGGCCGAGCTTGACCCGGAAGGACGGTGTTCTACTGAGGTCGTCGAGGCTGCGCCAGAAGCGCGCCGGCGGCTCGTTGGCAAAGTCGTCGCGCAGGCTGCCGCTATCGGTGACAGACATAACAGTCCGTGAGGGTTTCGGGGTGGATGTGATAATGGGCGAGCAGCGCGACGCCGAGCTTGCGCGGGTCGTCCGCGGGCTGCCAGTCCATGGAGAATTCGGCCTCCGCCGGCCGCAAATTCGGCGTCGGATCGCGATGGCAGTTGAGGCACCACTGCATGGTGAGGGGCGCGGCCTGCTGCATCAGCGGCATGTCGTCGACGCGGCCGTGACAGGTCACACAGCCGACGCCGTTGTTCACGTGCGCGGCGTGGTTGAAATAGACGTAGTCCGGCAGCTTGTTGACGCGCTGCCACACCACCGGCTTGCCGGTCCGGAAGCTGGCGCGGATCGGCGCAAGGACCGGTGCGTCCTTGAGGATCTGCGAGTGGCAGGTCATGCACACTTCGGTCGCCGGCAAGCCGGCGCTGGCGGAGGTCATCACGCCCTGGTGGCAGTATTGGCAGGAGAGGCCGAGCTCGCCGACGTGGTGGGCGTGCGAGAACGGTACCGGCTGCGCCGGCATCGCGAACTGCCCGGTATTCCATGGGGAATGGTCGAAGGTTGTCCAGCCGATGGGAACGATCAGAATCAGGGCCAGAAGGCCCCAGAGGACAAGGCCGATGATCTGACTGGCTGGTTGGCTGAAGACCTGCGCCATGGCCCCGTGGACGCTGGAGAGCGATGGCGCTTCAACCTACTGCAGGGTCGAATGGTTGCATCGTGCCACGACATATTTCGGTCAGGGCTGCGCCATCGCCTCCCCGGAGGTGCGAAGGAGCCGTGCGGCGTGCGATCCAAACGTTTGGATGAGAACGTTTGCGCCGCCAAAATACTGCGCGTAGTCTGCCGCCAAACCCGGAAGAAAGTCATGGCTCAACCCGAGCGTCCGCAGCGGCCGGCAACCATCAAGACCATCGCGCAGGCGCTGTCCCTGTCACCGTCCACGGTGTCGCGCGCGCTGCAAGGCGACCCTTCCGTCACCGAGCGGACGCGGGCCAAAATCATCGCCACGGCCGAGCAGCTCGGCTACCGCCGCGATTTCCGCGGAGTGAACCTTCGGACCGGCAAGACCTTCACACTCTGTTCGGTGCTTGGCACCCCGCCGAGCCAGGAGTTCGGCGATCCGGCGGCCATGCACCTGATCCAGGGGCTGATCGCCGGGGTCGAAGGCACCGATTTCAAGATCGTGATGCGGCCGGTCGAGACCTCCGAGCAGCGCTTCGAGGCGGTCAAGGAGGCGGTCGCCAATGGCCGCTTCGACGGCATCGTGCTCGACCATTCCGAGCCGCAGGATCCGTGCGTGCTGTACCTGCTCGAAAAGCGGGTGAAGTTCGTCACCTTCGGCCGCACCGAGCTCTATTCGGAGCACCCGTATTTCGACATCGACAACGAGGATGCGGCCTACCAGGCGACGCGCCATCTGCTGCAGCAGGGCCATCGCCGCATCGCGCTGATCGATCCGCCGCCGCGCTTCCTGTTCACGCGGCAGCGGCTGCGCGGCTATCAGCGGGCGCTGCAGGAAGCCGGCGTGCCGTTCGATCCGGCGCTGGTGGCCGAGCTCAGTATCGGGGCCCGCTGGGTGCGCGAGCGGGTCGCGCAGTTCCTGACGCTCAAGGACCGGCCGACCGGGTTCGTCACCTCCAACGAGGTGGCGACGATGGGCGCCGTCACCGCGGCGCGCGCGCTGCCGCCCAAGGAGTTCAAGGGCACCGGCTTCGTGTCGCGCGACGGCACCAACGTCTTCGACTATTTCGAGACGCCGGTGTCGAGCTGCTATTTCCCGCTGCTCGATGCCGGCGAGGTGCTCGCCGCCTCGCTGGTCAAAGCGGTCGAAGGCGCGCCGGTCCACAGCCTGCAGATCGTCGAGCGCACGCACTTCGTCGAGCGCCCGCACCGCACCCGCGGCGAAACCCTCTGATTTCCGGCAACCCGGCCAGAATGGGCATTCGAGCAAAAATGCAAACGTTTGCATTGACAGCCGGGGATTGCCGTCAATAAGCTTCCATCGTGCCTTGGGAGAGGCATGCCAGACCACATCTGGACCCTTTGGGAGGATCAATCATGAAGCGCCTTCTGGCGGCGGGCGTTGCCCTTGCCGCGATGAGCCTTGCTGTGCCCGCGTTCGCGCAGGACACCCTGCCGGGGATCGACCCCGCCCAGGTCAAGGGCAAGATCACCTACTACACGCACTGGACGAGCTACATCACCGACGGCCTGTTCGATAAGTGGGTCGGCGAGTTCAAGAAGATGTACCCCAATGCCGACGTCGACGTGCAGGGGATCACCACCTACGCCGAGACGATGTCGACGCGCCTGTCCACCGGCGACTACGGCGACGTGCTCGACACGCCTGCCTCGGTGCCGCCCGACCAGCTGTCCGATTTCTTCGCGCCGCTCGACGACCTGAAGCTGTCGGACGATTTCAACTACGCCGACGCCTGGGTGCAGGACGGCAAGCCCTACGGCTATACCTTCGGCGTCAACGTCGAGGGCATCGTCTACAACAAGGACGCCTTCACCAAGGCCGGCATCACCGGCGTGCCCAAGACCTATACGGACTTCATCGCCGATGCGAAGAAGCTCAAGGCCGCCGGCACAATCCCGATCGTCATCAACATGGCGTCGGGCTGGCCGCTGACCGTGTTCGACGGGCTGGCCCTCGCCATTTCCGGCGACGGCAACTTCCTCAACGATACCGTCAAGGATCCGGCGCCGTTCTCGGCCGACAAGCCCTACGGCAAGTCGCTGGGCATCCTGCACCAGTGGATCACCGAAGGCCTCACCGAGCCCGACCTCACCACCGACCATTGGGAAGATTCCAAGGGCTGGCTGGCCTCGGGCAAGGCGGCGATGTGGTTCCTGGGCAACTGGTCGATCAACCAGGTCATCCAGGAAGGCAGCGGCAAGGCCGGCCTCAAGGCCGACGACATCCATATCGGCTTCTTCCCGCTGCCCTACGACGACAGCGGCAAATACGGCGTGAACTCGGGCCATGACTACGGCCTCAGCGTCGCCAAGAACTCGCAGAACATTCCGACCGCCAAGGCCTGGCTCGAGTTCCTGCTGACCAAAACGGACATCTCGCAGATCGCGGGCTTCATCCCCGGCTACAAGAAGCTGCCGCCGACGTTGCCCCAGCTCACCGAGTTCCAGAGCTACAACCCGAACATCATCGCGCAGCCGCCGACGACGGCCGCTTATGTCAACGCCACCAACCTCATCAACTTCACCGGTGGCCATGGCGAGCAGTCGCTGATGAATGCGGACGACTACAACGCGGCGATCGACAAGCTCAACAAGGACTGGGCGGACGCGATCTCGCGGCAGTAGGGTCGCACTCGCTTCTCCCGTGAGTGGATGCACGGCGCGGCGCCAACCCTCTCGGCGCCGCGCCGACCTCGATCAGGCAGCAGGGCAGTGATGGCGGCAGCGGAGACACCTGGAGTTTCGGCGCGCGTACCGCGGCGCGCGATGTCGCCCGAGCAGCAGCGGATGACCGTCATCGTCGCCTTCCTGTTCGTGCCGATGGTGAGCCTCATCCTGCTCAACATCTATCCGGTGCTGCAGCTCATCTACATCAGCTTCACGGACTTCAACGGCATCAACTGGATGCGTGCCAGGTTCGTCGGCCTGCGCAACTTCTCTGACCTGTTGACGCGCGACAGCGAGCTGATGCTGCCCATCGTCAACAGCCTCTATTATTTCGCCGGCTCGTGCGTGCAGATCGTGCTGGCCACGTGGTTCGCGGTGATCCTCAACATGAAGCTGCCGGGGTCGCGGCTGTTCCGCACGATCCTGTTCATCCCGTTCGTGCTCAACAGCGTCGCCGCGGCCGTGGTGTTCCGGCAGGTGCTGCAGCTCGACGGCACGCTCAACGATTTCGTGCAACTGATCTTCGGGCACGGGGTGAAGGTGCCCTGGCTCGACGCGCGGCAGAGCTACTCGAACTTCTCGCTCGCGGCGGCAAGCGTGTGGCGCTATCTCGGGTTCAACCTGGTGGTGACGTTCGGTGCGCTGCAGGCGATCCCGCAGGATCAGTACGACGCCGCCAGGATCGAAGG
>DATMTK010000194.1:0-5230 GCA_035564755.1 Devosia sp.
GGGACGAGCGCCATGGCGGGCGGCTCGAGATCGTTGCGGGTTTCGCCCAGCCAGAGACCGAGCTGAGCCGGACGGGCCAGAGGATCGACGCGCGGCGGCAGGCCCGGATTGTCGCGTCTTGCGAGGCGGCGGAACACGTCAGCGGTAACGACCGGCACGAGCGGATTGACCAGCACGACATGCGCCGCCGGAAATTGCTTGAGCGGCAGCACGATCTCGCCCAGCCCGCGGACTTCCGCCGGCAGGGAGTAAAGGCACATCGGGACGTCGGCCCCGAGGGTGGTGGCGATCGCGAGAAGATCGGCAAAGGGAAACGACCCCTGCCCCATGCGAACGAAAAGACGAAGCGCCGCGGCGGCATCGGCCGAACCGCCGCCGAGGCCCGCAGCAACCGGCAGATTCTTGTGGAGGCGAAGGCTGAGGCCAGCGGGGAGCGCGCCGGGCCAGCGGGCGCGGAAGGCGGCCAGCGCTTTGAGCACGAGGTTGGATTCGGAGTTGCCGAGCGCCGCAGCGAAGGGGCCGGTGATCGTGAGCGTATCGCGAGCCGCCGGCGCCGCCTCGAGCTCGTCGGCGAGATCGGCGAAGGCCACCAGCATTTCGAGCGAGTGGTAGCCGTCGGCGCGGCGGCCGGTGACGTGCAGTGCAAGATTGAGCTTGGCGGAGGCCGCCTCGGAGACGGTCTCAGCCAAGATGCAAGGACCGCCGCACGCTCAGTTGGTCGTCGAGGCAGGCGCCGTCGTGTCGGCAGCCGGAGCGCTGGTCAGCACCGGCGCCGACTCGCCATTCTTGGGGGCGGCGTCGAGGCCACCCTTCAGCTTGGGCGCGACGCGGGCCTTCACATCGCCCTCGGTGTCCATCGAATAGGCGACGTTCCACTGGAAGTGCGCCTCGAGCTTGCGGCCCACCTGCCAGTAGGCGTCGCCGAGGTGGTCGTTGATCTCGGGATCGTTGGGGCGAAGCGTCGCGGCCTGCTCGAGCTGGGTCACCGCGTCGGCATAACGGCCCATGCGATAATAGGCCCAGCCGAGGCTGTCGATGATGTAGCCGTCGTTGGGCGAAGCCTGCACCGCCTTCTGGATCATGCCGAGGGCGCGGGTAAGGTTCATGCCCTTATCGACCCAGGAGTAGCCGAGGTAGTTGAGGACCTGCGGCTGGTTGGGGTTGAGGTCGAGCGCCTTGAGGAAATCCTTCTCGGCCAGCGGGAACTCGTTCGAGCGCTCATAGGCGATGCCGCGGACGTAATAGAAGCGCCAGTCGCCGGGGGTCTGGCCGCCGGTGATGGCAAGCGCCCTGGTGTAGGTGGCGGCAGCGTCCTTGTACTGCTTTTGGTCGCGCTGCAGGTCGCCCAGCACCGAGATCGCATCGATATCGCTGGGGTTGGCGGCGATGATGGCGTTGAGACGGCTGATCGCCTCGTCCTTGTGGCCCATGTCGGCGAGATTGTTGGCGACACGGACGACCGCCATCGGCTTCAAGGGAGACGCCGCCGGGATGCTGTCGTAGATGGCGTTGGCGATCTCATGCTGGTCGGCGTTGTCGTAGAGCTGGCCGATGACGAGCTGGATGCCCTCGTCCTTCGGATCGAGATAGCCGCCGAGCCGCATCAGGACCATCGAGATATCGGCGGTGCCGTCGCGAGCGAAGGCGACGCCGACCGAATGGAACATCTCGGCGGCGCCCGCCTGGACGTCGGCGGCGAAGAGACCCGGGTGCTGCCTGGCCGCCAGCGCCTTCTGCACCTCGGTAATCACCGGATGCTCGAGGCCCTGCGCCTCGAAGGCGACGATGGCGTCGATCGCCTTGTCGAACTGGCCGGCGTTGCCGAGGATGCGTGCATAGGCCTCGACCAGGTCGGGCGTGTAGGGGTCGGCGTCGTGCGCCTCGGTGATGAGCTTGATGGCGTCGGCCTGACGGCCGGCGACATCGGCCATGATGGCACGATGAAAGACGAGGAACTCCTCGAGGCCGCCATTGGCGAGCTTGTCGAGGCCGGCGAAGGCGTCGTCGACCTTCCCCTCGCCCACCAGGGCCCAGGCCTTGAGGACGGAGCCGGTCACGCCCTCGAACGTGGAGCCGTCGAGCTTATCGAGGATGCCGACCGCGGCATCGTAGCGACGCTGCTTGAACGCCTGGGTCGCTTCGACGAGCTTGGCCATGTCGTTGTCGGGCTCGAGGCCGACGACCTGCCGCGCGGTGTCGGCCGCATCGTCGATGTTGCCATCGGTCGCGTAGGCGACGAAGGCGCGGTCGAGGACCAGCGGATTGTTGGGTTCCAGCGCCGCCGCATCGCGGAAGAACTGGGCGGCATCGTGCGTGCGCAGCTCGCTGATCGCCTGCTGGCCGGCAAGATAGTCGCCGGTAGCGGTGGCGGGGCCCGGGAGGGAATCGGCCAGAACCGGGGTCGCGAGGGCAAGGCCGGCAAGCCCGGAGGCAGCGGCGAGACGCAGAAGCGTATTCACGAGGGATTCGATCTCCGGGGAAAGCCCCATTTGTCCGGGCAAGATTGGCGATTTTGCGACCGCGCCGCAAGGGCAGCGCGCAGATGTGAGCAGGTCAGGATTGCGCACCTCGGCGGCTATCGATGGCAGCGACCGGAAGAAACAGCCGAAGCGGCCGGGTCGGCATCGGAACGAAGCCATAGCTTTGGTAGAGTGCCCGCCGTCTCTCGACGAGCACCGGATTGCCGTCATCGAGAATGTCGAGCACGACGAGGGCGATGCCGATGCTCTCGGCCGCCGCCGCAACGCGCCGCAATGCGTCTGCCAACAGCTCGCCGCCGTGGCCACGGCCGGCATGACGCCGGTCCACGGCAATCATCGAAATGTAGGCCACGGGGATCGAGTCGTGGCCGGGCCGCGTGCGCGCATATTTGGCGGGCAGGTCGGCATAGTGGATGGCAGAAGCGTTGAGTGCGTAAAAGCCGATCAGGTCGCCGTCGAGGGTGGTCATCACGAACAGCCGGATATTGCCGGCCGAGGCCAGCTTGTTGGCGGTTCGCTTGAAGAAGTTGTCGACCGATTCGACGCCGCAGAAAAACCCGGCGCGGTCATGCCGCGCCGGATCGAACGGCTCGACGATGACCTGCTGGTCCGGCAGGCTCACCGGGACTTAACGAGCCGGTCGTGGCGCTCGAAGGCCGCGCGCAGCTTGGCGTTCGGCTTGGGCGGATTGTCGAGGGCGGCGAAGAAGACCTCGTAGTCCTCCGGCTGCAGCACCATGCGCTCGTGCCGGGCGATGGTGTCGAGCGCGGCATCGTAAGCGGCGGTCATGGTGAAGACGGAATCGTCCACCCCGCTCAGGGCCGCGGCACGCTGGATAGCGCGCTTGATGTGCGGCTTGGCGCGGAAATGCATCCGCTCCGTGGCCTTTTCCTCGATTTCGGCGGTGCTGTCCTTGAACGCGCTCATGGTAAAATCCCTTCGCGCCAGATGTACGCCTTTGAGGCGTACAATTCAACCGCTACATGCCCACGTAATTGGGGCCGGAGCCGCCTTCGGGCGGGACCCAGGTGATGTTGCGGGCCGGGTCCTTGATGTCGCAGGTTTTGCAGTGGACGCAGTTCTGGGCGTTGATGCGGAAGCTGGGCACGCCGGCGATTTCGGCGATTTCATAGACGCCGGCTGGGCAGTAGTGCGGCGCCGGTTCGGCGCCGTAAGCGGGCAGCGTGTCCCGCAGGGGTACCGCGGGATCGGCGAGGTGCAGGTGCACCGGCTGGTCCTCGTCATGCGCAATATTGGCGAGGAAGACCGAGGACGAGCGGTCGAAGCTCGTGCGGTTGTCGGGCGGGGCATAGCGCCTGCGGCCAGCGGCTTCGACCGGCCAGAGGGCATCGGCATCGGCCTTTTTGTGCCGGAGCGTGCCGAAAAGCGAGAAGCGGAAGAGCTGGTTGACCCACATGTCAAGGCCGCCGAGCGCGACCCCGAGGACGGTGCCGAAGCGCGACCAGAGCGGCTTGACGTTGCGGATGCGGTAGAGCTCGCGGCCGATGCCGGTCGCCATGACACGGGCCGGCAGGTGCTCGAGGCGGTCGCCGGCGCGGCCGGCGGCGAGCGCCTCGGCGACCGAGTCGGCGGCGCCGATGCCGGAACGGATGGCACTGTGGATAGCCTTCAGACGAGGCGCGTTCATGAAGCCTGCGGCGCAGCCGATCAGCGCGCCGCCGGGAAACACCAGCTCGGGGATGGACTGGAAGCCGCCCGAGGTCAGCGCGCGGGCGCCGTAAGAGATACGGGTCGCGCCCTGCAGCAGGCGGGCAATGGCGGGGTGCTGCTTGAAGCGCTGGAACTCGTCGAAGGGCGAAAGCGTGGGGTTGCGGTAGTCGAGGTGGACGACGAGGCCCAAATAGATCCGGCGGTCGTTGGCGTGGTAACAGAAGCCGCCACCCGAGGTGGCGTCGTCGAGCGGGTAGCCGAGATAGTGGTCGACGCGGCCGGGTTCATGCACCGACTCCGGGACCTGCCATATCTCCTTGATACCGAGTCCGAATTTCTGTGGGCTCGATTTCGCATCGAGGTTGAAGCGCTGGACGAGCTGCCGGGCCAGCGAACCCCGCGCGCCCTCCCCGATCAGCGTGTATCTGGCGCGAATACCGATGCCCGGGGCAAAGCCGGGCTTGGGATTGCCGGCCCGATCGCGGCCGAGATCGCCGGTTATGATGCCGGCGACGGCGCCCTGTGCATCCGTCAGCACGTCGACGGCGGCGGTCATCGGGAAGATGTCGACGCCAAGCGCCTGCGCCTCGTCGCCGAGCCAGCGGACGAGATCGCCGAGCGAAGTGATGACGCCGTCATGCGTCCGCATCAGCGGCGGCAGCAGCCAGTTGGGCAGCACGACATCGGCGGTGCGGCCGAGGATGTGGAAGCGGTCCCTGGTGACCGCGGGACCGACGGGCGCACCCTTTTCCCGCCAGTCGGGAATGAGCTCGGTGAGGCCGACCGGGTCCATCACGGCGCCGGAGAGGATATGCCCACCGATCTCCGCGGCCTTTTCGACCACGGTGACGCTTGTCTCCTGCCGCTGCTGCTTGAGACGAATGGCCGCCGCGAGGCCGGCAGGGCCGGCGCCGACGATCACCACGTCGGTGTCGATGTAGTCGCGGTCGGTCACGAAAGCTCCGGCGCTGGTCGAGGAAAAGTGCCTGTGCCATAACAGAGCCGATGTCCGCAAATCATCCGCTTTCTGACGCCGAGGCTCTGGCCGCGCTCGACTGGTATCGGGCCGCGGGAGTCGA
>DATMTK010000195.1:0-8555 GCA_035564755.1 Devosia sp.
GAGCAGCACCGTCAGCGCTTCGATCATCTCCGACGCATTCTTGCCGATGATATGGGCACCGAGCACGCGGTCGGTCTCGACGTCGGCGAGGATTTTCACGAACCCCTGGGTCGCGAGCATCGCCTTGGCACGGCCGTTCGCAGTGAAGGGAAACTTGCCGACCTTGTAGTCGACGCCCGCCGCCTTGAGCTCGTCCTCGGTCTTGCCGACCGAGGCGATCTCCGGGTTGGTGTAGACCACGGCCGGCACTGCGCCATAGTTCACGTGGCCTGCCTGCCCGGCGATGATCTCGGCCACCGCGATGCCCTCGTCCTCGGCCTTGTGCGCCAGCATCGGCCCGGCGATCACGTCGCCGATGGCAAAGACGTTCTCGACGCTCGTCCCGTACTGCGGCCCGACCTCGATGCGGCCGCGGCTGTCGAGCTCGACGCCCGCTTCCTTGAGTCCGAGCCCGTCGGTGAAGGGCTTGCGCCCGATCGCCACCAGCGCCACGTCGGCATCGATGAGCGCCATGTCGCCGCCCGCCGCCGGCTCGAGCCGCGCCACCAGCGAGCCGTCGTCCTGCTTGTCGATCGACTTGACCTTGGTCGACAGCCGGAACTCGACCCCTTGCTTCTGCAGCATGCGCTGGAACTGCCGCGCCACTTCGCTGTCCATACCGGGCAGGATGCGGTCGAGGAACTCGACCACCGTCACCTTGCTGCCAAGCCGCGCCCAGACCGAGCCAAGCTCGAGCCCGATGACGCCGGCCCCGATCACCAGCAGCCGCTCCGGCACCGCGCCCAGCGACAATGCGCCGGTCGAGGTCACCACGCGTTCTTCGTCGATCTCGATCCCCGGCAGGCTCGCCGGCACGGAGCCGGTCGCGATCACCACATGCTTCGTCTCGATGGTGTGCGGCGCACCGCCCTGCGGCGTCACCTGCACGCGGCCTGAGCCCAGGAGGGACCCCGTCCCCTGGAACGAGGTGATCTTGTTCTTCTTGAACAGGTACGACACGCCGTTGACATTGGCCGCGACCGTCTCGTCCTTGTGCGCCATCATCTGCGCCAGGTTGATTTGCGGCGCCGGAATGTCGATGCCCAGATGCGCGAAATTGTGCCCCGCTTCCTCGAACTGCTCAGTGGCATAGAGCAGTGCCTTGGACGGGATGCAGCCGATGTTGAGGCAGGTGCCGCCGAAGGTCGGCAGCTTTTCGACCACCGCCACCTTCATGCCGAGCTGCGCGGCGCGGATCGCACAAACATAGCCGCCCGGTCCCGAGCCGATCACCGTGAGGTCGAATTGGTCCGCCATGGCGAATTCCTGATTTGCTGTTGATCCGTATGTAGTCGCTGCCGGTCCGGCTGGCTAGAACACGATGCCGAAGAACATGAGACACAGCCCGATAGGCACCCCGCACCAGACGAGGCTCCGTCCCCATTGGACGCCGCTCAGATAGAGCGGCAGATAGACGATGCGCGCGACGAACCAGATGCCCACGCCCCACAGCACGACCGGGTCGTTGCGATCCGCCAGATGCGCGATCAGCAGCATGATGACGAGCGGCACGTAGGTTTCGTTGAAATTCCTCAGCGCCCGCTCGGACCGGCCGAGCAGCTCGCCCTCCGGCTTTGGCGCGCTGTCGCGGGCCGAGGCCGCGAACTCGACACCGAAGCGCCAGCGATAGATCAGCGATTGGGCGCCCAGGTAGAGCCCGTAGAGCGGCAGGCTCCACAGCAGGAGCCAGAGCTCGGTACTCATCCGCCGACAGCCGTTCTAGAGATCGAGGACCAGCCGCTCCGGCGCCTCGAGGCTCTCTTTGACGCGGACGAGGAAGGTCACTGCCTCCTTGCCGTCGACGATGCGGTGATCGTAGCTCAGCGCCAGGTACATCATCGGCCGCACCACGATCTGCCCCTCGACCACCACGGGCCGCTCCTGGATCTTGTGCATGCCCAGGATGCCCGACTGCGGCGCGTTGAGGATCGGCGTCGACATCAGTGAGCCGTAGACGCCACCATTGGTGATGGTGAAGGTGCCGCCCTGCATGTCGGCCATGCTCAGCGCGCCGTCGCGCGCCAGCTTGCCCAGCCGCCCGATTTCCTTCTCGACGCCGGCGATCGACATCTTGTCGGCGTCGCGCACCACCGGCACCACCAGGCCCCGGTCGGTGCCGACCGCGATGCCGATATGGGCGTAGTTCTTGTAAACGATCTCCTCGCCGTCGATCTCGGCGTTGACGTTCGGGATTTCCTTGAGCGCGTGCACCACGGCGAGCGTGAAAAAGCCCATGAAGCCGAGCTTCACGCCGTGCTTCTTCTCGAACAGATCCTTGTACTTGGCACGCAGATCCATCACCGGCTTCATGTCCACCTCGTTGAACGTGGTGAGCATGGCGGCGGTGTTCTGTGCGTCCTTGAGCCGGCGCGCGATGGTGGTGCGCAGGCGGGTCATCTTCACGCGCTCCTCGCGCGCTTCGTCGGCGGCGGCGACCGGACCGCGAGCGGCTGGGGCCGGAATTGGCGCGGGCGCCGTCGCTGGCTGCGGCGCCGGTGCAGCGGCGGGCGCTGCCTGCATGATCTTGGGCGCCTGCGCCACGGCCGGACGCGCAATCGCGGCACTGCCGGAGACGGCGCTCTGTTGCGGCACGACGGGCGCCGGCTTGTTGATCGCGGCGAGCACGTCTTCCTTCAGCACCTGGCCGCGGCGACCGCTGCCATTGATGCCTTCGGCCGAAAGGCCGTTCTCGGTGATGAGCTTGGCGGCGGCAGGCGCCGGCGGCGGCGCGCCATTGCCGGAGCGGATGGGCGCAGCACCGGCAGGGGCCGGTTCTGTCCGCGGTGCGGGAGCAGCAGCGACCGCCGCAGGAGCCGGCTGGGCGGCAGGAGCGGCGGCGGCCTTGGGCGCCTCGGCCTTGGGCGCGACCGCAGTTGCCTCGCCGATGGCGCCGATCAGCGAGCCGACATTCACGGTCTCGCCGGGCTGCGCCGAGATCGCCTCGAGCACGCCGGCGGCGGGCGCAGGAACCTCGATCGTCACCTTGTCGGTTTCGAGCTCGACCACCGGCTCATCGGCGGCGACCGCGTCGCCCACCTTCTTGAACCACTGGCCGATCGTGGCCTCGGTGACGCTTTCGCCCAGCGCCGGAACCCGGATGTCGGTTGCCATCGTCTCTGTATCCTTACTTTGCGAAAGCTTCTTCGAGGAACTGCTGCAATTGCGCGATATGCGTCCGCATCAGCCCCGTCGCCGTCGAGGCCGAGGCCGGGCGACCGACATAGCGCGGCCGGTCGTTCGTACGGCCCATCTGCTCGAGCACCCAGTCCACATAGGGCTGGATGAACGTCCAGGCGCCCATGTTCTTGGGCTCCTCCTGACACCAGACGATCTCGGCATTCTTGAACCGGCCGAGCTCGTCGAGCAGGGCCTTGGCCGGGAACGGATAAAGCTGCTCGAGCCGCAGCAGGTACACATCGTTGATCCCGCGCTTCTCGCGATCCTCGAGCAGGTCGTAATAGACCTTGCCCGAGCAGAGCACGACCCGGCGGATCTGCTCGTCCGGTGCAAGCTGGATCGTCGTCTTCTTGGGCCCCGGCGCCTCGGCGTCGTCCCAGAGCAGCCGATGGAAGCAGCTTTCCGGCCCGAGCTCGGCCAAAGTCGAGGTCGCCCGCTTGTGCCTGAGCAGCGACTTCGGCGTCATCAGGATCAGCGGCTTGCGGAAATCGCGCTTCACCTGCCGGCGCAGCACATGGAAATAGTTGGCCGGCGTGGTGCAGTTGGCGACCTGCATATTGTCTTCGGCACAAAGCTGCAGATAGCGCTCGAGCCGGGCAGAACTATGTTCTGGTCCCTGGCCTTCATAGCCGTGCGGCAACAGCAGCACGAGGCCCGACATGCGGAACCACTTGCGCTCGCCCGAGCTGATGAACTGGTCGACCACCACCTGCGCGCCGTTGGCGAAGTCGCCGAACTGCGCTTCCCACAACGTTAGCGTCGCCGGCTCCGCCAGCGAATAGCCGTACTCGAAGCCGAGCACCGCCTCCTCCGACAGCATCGAGTTGATGACCTCGTAGCGCTGCTGGTCGGGCGCGATGTTGTTGAGCGGCGTATAGGCCTCACCGGTCTCCTGGTCGTTGAGCACCGAGTGCCGCTGCGTGAACGTCCCGCGCTCGGAGTCCTGCCCGCTCAGCCGCACCGGATGGCCCTCGAGCAGCAGCGTGCCGAACGCCAGCGCTTCGCCGGTCGCCCAGTCGAGTCCTTCACCGCTCTCGATCGAGGCGAGGCGGTGATCGAGGAAACGCTTCACCGTCTTGTGGACATTGAAGCCCTCGGGAGCACGCGTGATCGCGGTGCCGACCTTGCTGAGCTCGGCGATCGCAACGCCCGTGTCGCCGCGGCGCGGACCGTCGGCATCGGCGCGCTTCATGTCCTTCCAGTGGCCGTCGAGCCAGTCGGTCTTGTTCGGCCGGAAATCCTGCCCCGCCTCGAACTCGCTTTCGAGATGCGCGCGCCAGCCGGCCTTCATCTTCTCGATCTCGTCGGCCGCGACAAGACCCTCGCCCACCAGCCGGTCGGAATACAGCTCCAGCGTCGTCTTGTGGCTCCGGATCTTGGAGTACATCAGCGGCTGCGTGAAGCTCGGTTCGTCGCCTTCATTGTGGCCGAAGCGGCGGTAGCAGAAGATGTCGACCACCACCGGGCGCCCGAAGCGCTGCCGGAACTCGGTCGCGACCTTGCTGACGAACACCACCGCTTCCGGATCGTCGCCGTTCACATGGAACACCGGCGCCTCGATCATCTTGGCGACATCGGTGGGGTACGGCGAAGACCGCGAATTCATCGGCGAGGTGGTAAAGCCGATCTGGTTGTTGATCACCACATGGATCGAGCCGCCGGTGCGGTGGCCCTTGAGGCCGCTCAGCCCAAGGCACTCGTAGATGATGCCCTGGCCGGCGAACGCCGCATCGCCATGGATCAGCAGCGGCATCACCACCGAGCGATCGGTCTGGCGCGTATCGAACACGAAGTGCCCGTCCACCGCCGAGCGCTGGTCCTGCTTGGCCCGGGCCTTGCCCAGGACCACCGGATCGACGATCTCCAGGTGCGAGGGGTTGGCCGTCAGGCTGAGGTGCACCTCGTTGCCGTCGAACATCCGGTCCGACGAGGCACCCAGATGGTACTTCACGTCGCCCGAGCCTTCGACGTCCTCGGAATAATAGGCGCCGCCCTTGAACTCGTGGAACAGCGCCCGGTGCGGCTTGTGCATCACCTGCGTCAGCACGTTGAGCCGGCCGCGATGCGCCATGCCCAGCACGATGTCCTTCACGCCCAGCGCACCGCCGCGCTTGATGATCTGCTCGAGCGCCGGGATCAGCGCCTCCGAGCCATCGAGCCCGAAGCGCTTGGTCCCGGTGTACTTGACGTCGAGGAACTTCTCGAACCCTTCGGCCTCGATCAGCTTGTTGAGGATCGCCTTCTTGCCCTCGGGCGTGAACTTGATCTCCTTGTCGGGGCCTTCCATCCGCTCCTGAATCCATTGCTTGGCTTCAGGATCGTTGATGTGCATGTACTCGATGCCGATGGTCGAGCAGTAGGTGCGCTGCAGCACCGCCAGCATCTCCGGGATCGTCGCGAATTCGAGCCCGAGCACGTTGTCGATGAAGATCTTGCGGCTGTAGTCGGCCTCGGTGAAGCCGTAGGTGCGCGGGTCGAGCTCTGCCGCCGGCTCCTCCGGCTTCAGTTGCAGCGGATCGAGATCGGCATGGAGGTGGCCACGCGACCGGTAAGCGCGGATCATCATGATCGCGCGGATGGAGTCGCGGGTCGATTGCAGCACGTCCACCGGCGTCGGCGCAGCCGCGCCCTCGGCGGCGGCCTTCTTGCCCAGCGCGGCGCCGGTCTTGACCAGGATCTCGCCCCAATTGCCGTCGAGCGCCGACACCAGCTCGCCATTGGCGGTCTGCGGCCAGTCGGCGCGCGCCCATGACGGTCCTTCGGCGTTCCGCGCGACGTCGGTGCTCGAATCCTCGAGGCGGCCGAAATAGCCGGCCCAGGTGGGGTCGATGCTGGTCGGGTCGGTCTTGTAGCGGTTGTAGAGGTCTTCGATGTAGCTGGCGTTGCCGCCGTAGAGGAAGGAGGAGAGTAAGAACTGCTCGTTCTTGTCCTGTCGGGTCATTTTTCGTCTGAGGCGGGGCCTTTTACCCCGTGTTCCCTATTGCCGGCGCTCCCGGAGAGGGGGCCGTTCCGCGCGGCGCGGAGTGTGACGGTGTTAGATTAGCATGCTGTTAAAGAATTGGGCATTCCGACCTACGGCTGAAAGGCCCGTTTCCTTCAATTTCCCGCGCCCGCCTGGGACGCCGATGGTCTGCCGCGGCCTGGGGACCGGGAATCCCCTTCTCTTCAGCCTTTGAGCACCTCGGCCAGGGTCACGCCGATCCTGGCAGGCGAACGCGACACTTTGATGCCCGCCCGGTCCATGGCGGCGATTTTGTCCTCGGCGCCGCCTTTTCCTCCCGAAATTACGGCGCCGGCATGGCCCATGGTCCGGCCCTTGGGCGCGGTCAGCCCGGCGATGAAGCCCGCCATCGGCTTCTTGCGGCCCTTTTTGGCCTCGTCGATCAGGAACTGCGCCGCATCCTCTTCGGCCGAGCCGCCGATCTCGCCGATCATGATGATCGATTTCGTCGCCTCGTCGGCGAGGAACATCTCGAGGACGTCGATGAACTCGGTCCCCTTGACCGGATCGCCGCCGATGCCGACCGCCGTGGTCTGGCCGAGCCCCGCATTGGTCGTCTGGAACACCGCCTCATAGGTCAGCGTGCCCGAGCGCGACACGATGCCGACCGAGCCTTTCGAGAAGATCGAGCCGGGCATGATGCCGATCTTGCATTCCTCCGGCGTCAGCACGCCGGGGCAGTTCGGCCCGATGAGCCGCGACTTGGAGGTTTCGAGCCGCGCCTTGACCTTCACCATGTCGAGCACCGGCACGCCTTCGGTGATGCACACGATCAGCGGGATCTCGGCGTCGATCGCCTCCAGCATCGCGTCGGCCGCGCCGGCGGGCGGCACGTAGATCACGGTAGCGTTGGCTTTGGTCGCGGCCTTGCCTTCGGCCACCGTCGCAAAGATCGGCAGCTCCGTGCCGTCGACGCCCGATGACCAGGTCTGGCCGGCCTTTTTCGGGTTGGTGCCGCCCACCATCTTGGTGCCGTAGTAGGCGAGCGCCTGTTCGGTGTGGAACGTGCCGGTCTTGCCGGTCAGGCCCTGCACCAGAACCCTTGTGTCCTTGTTGACGAGAATGGACATGGAAATCCTTGCGCTTATTGGCCGGGCTTGGTGCCCAGCAGCAGGTTGAACTCGATCTCGACCGCGCCTTCGCTGCGATCACCGATCACCAGCCATTTCTTGTCGGCGCTCTCCCAGCTGCCATAGGCGTTGCCGTCGGCAGTCTGCTGCGCCGTGCCGCTGAGGCCGCCGGCACCGTTCATCTGGGTGAAGTCGAGCGCGTTGTCGGCGTCCGAAAAGTCGATGCGGCAATAGCCGAGCCGCTGCGTCGGGAAGCTCTGCACCGAAGCCCAGATATCGACCTCGCCATAGCCGCCGACCTCGCGCGAGCCGGAATAGATCGTCGAATAGGGGCCCGGGTCTGGAGTCTCGTTCGGCACCCAGCCCGCATCATTGGCGCGGTCGAAAGCCTTGGGATCGCCCCCCGCGATATCGGTGCAGGTCGAAACGAAGAGCTTGAATGCCTCGGCCGAGCTGACGGGCGGCCCGGCGGCTGCCGCGGGCTGTCCGGTGTCGACGTCCGACGATGTCCCCTGGTCGTCGTCGGATGACGGCGCCGAGCTCGACTGGGCATAGCCGGGAACGCTCAAGGCAACGAGGCACAGCGCTGCCAGCGGCAGCCGCATTGCCATCCCTCGAGCGCTGGCCACCATTCTGCCTCAGGCCTTGCCGCGGATGGCGGCGACGATCTTTTGCGCTGCATCGTCGAGGTCGTCGGCCGGGATCACGTTGAGCCCGGACTCGCGCAGGATGGCCTTGCCTTCCTTGACGTTGGTGCCTTCGAGACGGACCACCAGCGGCACCTTGAGACCAACCTCCCTGACCGCGGCGACCACGCCCTCGGCGATCACGTCGCAACGCATGATGCCGCCGAAGATGTTGACCAGGATGCCTTTGACGTTGGGATCGGCGGTGATGATCTTGAAGGCCGCGGTGACCTTCTCCTTGCTCGCACCGCCCCCGACATCGAGGAAGTTCGCCGGCTCTTCGCCGTAAAGCTTGATGATGTCCATGGTCGCCATGGCGAGCCCGGCGCCGTTGACCATGCAGCCGATATTGCCGTCGAGCGCCACATAGGCGAGGTCGTATTTGTGCGCCTCGATTTCCTTGGCATCTTCCTCGCTGATGTCGCGCAACTCGCCCAGATCCGGATGCCGGAACAGCGCGTTGTTGTCGAAGCTCACCTTGGCGTCGAGCAGGCGCAGATGCCCGTTCTGCATGACGATCAGCGGGTTGACCTCGAGCAGGCTCATGTCGGTTTCGGCGAAGGCCTTGTAGAGCGCCGGGAA
>DATMTK010000196.1:0-4198 GCA_035564755.1 Devosia sp.
GTTCACCGCCATCAAAGGGCAGGGCGCCTTCCTCAATGGCGAGCGGATCGAGGTGTCGGAGAAGACCGACGTCGGCATGATGATGCTGGGCACCAGCCTGCCCACCAGCAGCCGCTTCACCCACGCCGGCTTCTACGAGCGTCTCGAAAGGATCACCGAGCCGGTCGGCGGCGTCCGCACCGTCGGCAGCTCGGCCAATTCCTGCGCCTACGTCGCGTGCGGCCGCCTCACGGGCTATTTCGAGGAATCCGGGCTCGTCGACTGGGCCGTCGGCGTGCTGCTGGTGCAGGAAGCGGGCGGCATCGTCACCGACTGGTGGGGGCGTGGAGCGGAGTTCTACGAGAAGACCGGCTGCGTCATCGCCGCCAACCGCGCGACGCACGCCTATCTCCTCGACAAGCTCAAGGACGCGCCGGTCAAGAACGACAAGCACCAGAAGGCGGGCTGAGGGCTTGCTGCCTACCGGCTCATCCCAAATGCACGGAGCCATACCCAACCACGGAGCCCATCCCCCGTGTTCGCGGGAATGACCCGGTGGTGAGACGAGTCCCCGGAGCAAATCCGGGGACCGCAAATGATCGCAGCTACTTGGCGGCTTCGGCCACCCGCGCCTCGCTGCGCTTGGGCAGCACCCAGCCGGGGCGGGCGAAGTGGCAGGTGTAGCCGTTGGGGATGCGCTCCAGATAATCCTGGTGCTCGGGTTCGGCCTGCCAGAACGGACCGGCCGGCGCCACCTCGGTCACCACCTTGCCGGGCCACAGGCCCGAGGCGTTGACGTCGGCGATGGTGTCGAGCGCCACCGCCTTCTGCTCGTCGCTCGTATAAAAGATCGCCGAGCGGTAGGACGCGCCCATGTCGTTGCCCTGGCGGTTCTTGGTCGTCGGGTCGTGGATCTGGAAGAAATATTCGAGAATCTTGCGGAAGCTGGTCTTGTCGGGGTCGAAGACGATCTCGATCGCCTCGGCATGGGTGCCGTGGTTGCGATAGGTCGCGTTGGGCACGTCACCGCCGGAATAGCCCACGCGCGTCGAGATCACGCCGGGCTGCCGGCGAATGAGCTGCTGCATGCCCCAGAAGCACCCGCCAGCCAGCACGGCACGTTCGGTCCTTGCCATCTCGTCTCTCCTTGTCTCGGATGCGCCCAATATAGGAACTGCCTGGCCCGTCCGCCATCCCGGGCCGCGGCGCGCGGCCGCTCACAATCGAGCGATGCCTTGGGATTGCTGCGCGGACACATGCATTTTCGCTTCCGCCGCGCTAAAGGTTACAGCCGACGAAAATCCATCAACGAGAGTCGCAATATGACCATTCGCTTCGCCCTCCTGGGCGCCGGCCGCATCGGCAAGGTGCATGCCCGGGCCGTCACGTCCAACCCCGCGGCAAAGCTCGTCGCCGTGGCCGATGCCATGGCGCAGGCGGCCAAGGACATCGCCGCGCAATATGGCTGCGAGGTGCGCACCATCGAGCAGATCGCGTCGGCCTCCGACATCGACGCGGTGGTGATCTGCACCCCGACCGACACCCATGCCGACCTGATCGAGACATTCTCCAACGCCGGCAAGGCGATCTTCTGCGAAAAGCCGATCGATCTGAGCGTCAAGCGCGTGCGCGAGTGCCTCGCCGTGGTCGACAAGAACAAGACCAAGCTGATGGTCGGCTTCAACCGCCGGTTCGACCCGCACTTCATGGCGGTGCGCGCCGCGATCGACGCCGGCGAGATCGGCGAGGTCGAGATGGTCACCATCGTATCGCGCGATCCGGCGCCGCCGCCGGTCGACTACATCAAGCGCTCGGGCGGCATCTTCCGCGACATGACGATCCACGATTTCGACATGGCCCGCTACCTGCTGGGCGAAGAGATCGAGAGCGTCTCGGCGCAGGGCTCAGTGCTGGTCGACAAGGCCATCGGCGCCGCCGGCGATTACGATTCGGTTTCGGTGATGCTCAGCACCGCGACCGGCAAGCACGCGACGATCTCGAACTCGCGCCGCGCCAGCTACGGCTACGACCAGCGCATCGAGGCGCATGGCAGCAAAGGCGCCGTCGCCGCCGAGAACCAGCGCGCGGTGTCGATCGAAATCGCCAACGCCAAGGGCTACACCCGTCCGCCGCTCCTGGATTTCTTCATGACGCGCTACATCCAGGCCTATGCCAACGAGATCGCTGCCTTCATCGATGCCCTCGGCGGCAAGCGCCCCGCCGCCCCGAGCGGCCAGGACGGCCTCATCGCGCTGGCCCTCGCCGATGCTGCGGTGAAATCGGCCAAGGAAGGCCGCGTGGTGAAAGTCAGCGAGGTGCTGGCTTAGGGCAGGGCCTCGGCGACAAGGCGCGTCAGCGCCGGGTGAGGGGGCCTCGGCGACAACTCCGGTGGGTTACTTCAACAGCCACTCGTGTTCCGGCGCATTGTGGAACTTCCACGTGCGCGTCGGGCCGGCCATCACGTTGAGGTAGTACAGATCATAGCCGTGCACGGTCGCGACCGGGTGGTAGCCGCGCGGCACCAGCGTCACGTCGCCGTCCTCCACCGCCATCGCCTCGTCGAGCGAGCGGTCGTCGGTATAGACGCGCTGCAGCGCAAAGCCCTGCGGCGGCTTCAGCCGGTGGTAGTAGGTCTCCTCCAGCAGCGATTCCCGCGGCAGGTCGTCGGTGTCGTGCTTGTGCGGCGGGTAGGACGAGGTGTTGCCCGCCGGCGTGATCACCTCGACCACCAGCAGCGCGTGGGCCGGGTCGCCCTCGGGCAGGATGTCGGTGACGTAGCGCGTGTTGCTGCCCTTGCCGCGCGTGATCTGCGCGTGGCTGCCGGGCGCGATCACCCGCGCCTCATAGCTGCCGCCACCGGGCGCCGAGCAGACCGCGAGCGTCAGCCCGGTCGTCGCCGTCACCGTCCATTCGGCCCCGGCCGGGACATAGACGGCGGCCGGCGGCCCGTCGAACGGCGACATCCGTTGGCCCTGCTCGCCGAGGTCCTTGCCGCCCACCGCGACCTTGCCCTTGCCCGCAACGAACACCAGGCAGACCTCGCGGTCGTCCTTGCCGCCCTGGACGAAATCGGACGCCTCCAGCTCCCACAGATCGAAGCCGACATAGCGCCAGCCGGCCGAAGCCGGCGTGATGTGGTGGCGGCGCTCGTCGTCGCCGCGCTCGGGGCGGAGCCTGAGGTCAGCCATTGGGAAAGCCCTGCGTCTCGACGGTATAGCCGGCGGCGGTCATCACCCGCATCAGCTCCTTGTGGCCGACCTGCGCCATCCTGAGCGGCGGATTCTTCCTGGGGTCCTGCTCGGCCTCGACCACGAACCAGCCTTCATAGCCATAGTCGGCGAAGCGCTTGACGATGGCGCCGAAATCGAGCGAGCCGTCGCCCGGCACGGTGAAGGCGCCGAGCGCCACCGCATCGAGGAAGCTCTGCTTCGTCCGGTCGAGCCCGTCGATCACCGGACGGCGGATGTCCTTGACGTGCACGTGGTTGATGCGGGCGTGGTGGTGGTCGATGGCGCGCAGCACGTCGCCGCCGGCGAACGCCAGGTGCCCCGCATCGAGCAGCAGCGGAATGCCGGTCCCGGAATACCTCATGAAGGCGTCGAGCTCGGGCTCGGTTTCCACGACCGCCGCCATGTGGTGGTGATAGCTCAGCGGCATGCCTTGCTCGGCGGCCCACTCGCCGAATGCGGTGACCTTTTTGGCGTAGGTCTTCATCTCGTCGTCGGAAAGCTTCGGTTTGGTCGCGAGCGGCTTGCTCCGGTCGCCCTGGATCGAGCGGCCGACTTCACCATAGACGATGCAGGGGGCATTGACCGCCTTGAACAGCTCGATCATCGGCGCGATGCGCGCCTTGTTGGCGCTCAGCTCCTCGTTGACCAGCGTGCCCGAGAACCAGCCGCCGCACAGCGTCACGTCGGCCTTCCTGAGGATCGGCAGCATGACCCTGGGGTCGTCCGGGAAGCGGCGGCCCTTCTCCATGCCGGTGAACCCGGCCGAGCGCGATTGCCTGAGGCACTCCTCGAGCGACACGTCGTCGCTCAGCTCCACCAGATCGTCGTTCCACCAGGCGATGGGCGACATGCCCAGTTTGGCTTTCATAGATTCATCCTGCTCATCGGTTAAGGCCCCCTCACCCGGTCCTTCGGACCGACCTCTCCTCCAAGGGCGAGGTGGTGATGGGGCGCGATCTTACCTCTGTTCCACCTCTCCCTCAGGGGGG
>DATMTK010000197.1:0-11093 GCA_035564755.1 Devosia sp.
ACGTTCTCCTCGTCGAGCCAATCGAGCTGGGCGGCGGCCCTGCCCGCTTCGCCCTCGAGGTAGGCGCGCGAGACGAGCTTGGACATGTTGCGGTAGCCGGCCTCGGTGCCGGCGATGAGCACCACGCCGCCCTTGCCGAACTGGCCACGGTCATGGCCGCGCTCGAGGATGCGCTCGGACGCCGGCTCGAAATCGAGCGTCAGCTCCGCGCCGAGCAGCGGCTGGATGCCCTTGCCGGAGGCCTTTTCCGAAAACTCCAGCGCGCCGAACAGATTATTGGTATCGGCAATGCCGAGCGCCGGCTGCTTGTCCGCCTTGGCGAGATCGAGCAGGGCCGTGAGCTTCAGCGCGCCCTCGAGGAGCGAGTACTGCGAATGGATATGCAGGTGGATGAAGCCGGGGCCGGATGCCATGGAGTGTCCCTAAACCCGCCGGGAGATGGGACCAACCCGGCGGGTGTTCAATCCACAGCTCACACCACGAGTCGGCTGGCCATATCCATCCAGGCGATTGCCGCACCGGTGAAGCCGCACAACGCCATGAGCGCCATCGCATCCTTGAGGAAAGTGAGCATTTTCGTCTCCGCTGTTTGCTGTTTGTTCTTATGTGTTCGGCTTTTGTTCTCGTCCAGCAACATCGCTGTAACCGTGAATCCTTCGTAAATGGCGGGGGCAGATGGGCTGGTCAGATGGGGCGACGAGGCGGGCGAGCAAGCTCTGCCCTACGTCTCCGCGCGGAGCAGGTCCGCGCCGGCGCGGGCGGTCGCGGCGGACGACAGACTCACCGCCGACGAGGCGTTCGGCCTCGCGTCGCAGGGCACCGCGCTCGTCTGGCAGGGCGACTACCACAACGCCCGGCAGTTGCTGCAGGCGCTCGGCCGCAGGCTCGACAAGCGACGGACGAAGCTGCCGCCGGTGGAACAGCCGGGAGCGCGATTCAACGCCGTGCGAATGCAGCAGGCGCAGCGCGCTAGCGTGCTCGGACTGTTGCTGGTGCCGGTCGCGGACGATGCCGTGCCGCTGCGCCGGGCGCCGGATGTCCGGGCGGCGCTGAGCGAGGCATTGACGGACCGGCCGACGCAGTTCGTGCTGCCGCTGCGCGACCTGCTGGCGTTCATCAGCGCGCATGAGTGGCGCAAGAACGGGGTGCCGATCCGGGCGCTGGCCGGCCAGAAGATCCATCCGCATTTCGGGGTCTTTCCGCCGACGCGCCAGGACTACATCGATCTCGTCGGGCGGGCGCCGCTGCCCGCCGGTGACGTCGCGTTCGACCTCGGGACGGGCAGCGGCGTGCTCGGTGCGGTGCTGCTGCATCGGGGCGTCCCGCGGCTGGTCGCGACCGATGCCGCCCCGGCCGCCCTCACCTGCGCCGCCGAAAACTTCGAGCGGCTGGGCTTCGCCGACCGGGTGACGACCGTCGGCGCGACGCTGTGGCCGGAGGGGAAAGCGAACCTGGTGGTCTGCAACCCGCCCTGGTTGCCCGCCAAGGCCGGAACCTCGCTCGAATCCGCGGTGTATGACCCCGAAAGCGCCATGCTGCGCGGCTTTCTCGGCGGGCTGCGCGAGCATTTGCTGCCGGACGGCGAAGGCTGGCTGGTCATGTCCGACCTGGCCGAGCATCTGGGGCTCCGACGTCAGGGCGAATTGACCGAAATGTTCGCGGCGGCGGGCCTTGCCGCGCTTGGCCGGCTAGAGGCGGCGCCCTCGCCAAAAGGCGCGCGGGATACTGCCGATCCGTTTTTTTTCGCGCGCTCAAGGGAAGTTGTCTCGCTGTGGCGGCTGGGGACTTCCACCTGAGCGCGAGCGTGCTAGAAATCGCCCATGCTGAAAACCGCTCTGATCTTCGCCGTCACCGTCGCCGCCGCGACGCCCGCCTTCGCCGCGGTCGATCGCGCCACCGCGATCACCACGCTCGCCGGCCTCTACAACTCGGCCGACGTCTGCAATCTGTCGATCAGCAAGGCCAAGGTCGACGCCTATCGGGCCGCCAATGCGCCGGCCGGCGACGCCATGTTCAACGTCGACGTGTTCCGCGCCACCGACGCGCTCTACACGCAGCAGAAGAGCTGGACCAAGGACCAGACCGCCGACTATTGCAGGAAGGCTGCCGCCAACGTCGCGACCCTCGATATGGGTCTGTGAGGTGAGCCAGCAGCAGCGGGCCGAGACCTTCAAGGCGCTGCATGCCGGGGCGGAGATGTTCGTCATCCCCAATCCCTGGGATGGCGCGAGTGCCAAGCTCCTGGCGTCGATGGGGTTCAAGGCGCTGACCACGACCAGCGCCGGCCTCGCCTTCGTGCTCGGCAAGCCGGACGGCGGCGTGACGCGGCAGCAGTCGCTCTGGAACGCCAAGCTGATCGTGGATTCGGTGGATGTCCCGGTGGCCGCCGATCTCGAGAACGGCTTCGGGCACCGGCCCGAGGACGCGGCCGAGACCATCCGGCAGGCGGCGGACGTCGGCCTCGTCGGCGGCTCGATCGAAGACGCAACCGGCAATCCGGCCGATCCGATCTACGAGTTCAACCATGCCGTCGAGCGCGTGGCCGCGGCGGCCGAAGCGGCCCATGCGCTCGACTTCCCGTTCGCCTTCGTGGCGCGGGCCGAGGGCTTCCTGCACGGCAAACGCGACCTCGACGAGATCATCCGGCGGCTGCAGGCCTTCGAGAAGGCCGGCGCCGATGTGCTGTTCGCGCCGGGCCTGCCCGACATCGCCGCCATCAGAACGGTGGTCCAGTCCGTCGGCAAGCCGGTGAACGTGGTGCGTGGCGGCCCCGGTCCGAGCCTTGCCGAGGTGGCCGACGCCGGTGTGCGGCGGGTGAGCCTTGGCGGTTCACTGTCACGCGTGGCGCTGACGGCGCTGCAAAAGGCAGCCGAGGAATTGCTTGGACCAGGGACGTTCGGATGGTCCCAGGGCATCCTCAGCACGGATGCGGTGAACAGGCTGATGGTGGGACGCTCAGGCTCGTAAGGGAGCCGGCACCACGGCGTCATTCCCGCGGAACTCCTCGGCGTCAGGGGCAACGGAAGCGGCGGCGGCAGCCTACAGCGTCAGCGGTTCCACCAGGCCGTTGCGCAGCGTGACGATGCGGTCGGCGCGGCGGGCGAGATCGTGGTTGTGCGTGGCGATGAGGCCGGCGGCACCTTCGTTGCGGATGAGCTGCTGCAGGGCCTCGAAGACGAGATTGCTGGTGGCCGGATCGAGGTTGCCGGTCGGCTCGTCGGCGAGGATCACCTGCGGATGATTGGCGGCGGCTCGGGCGATGGCGATGCGCTGCTGCTCGCCGCCCGAGAGCTCCGCTGGCCGGTGCGCCGCGCGCGGGCCGACGCCGAGCAGGTCCAGGAGTTCCCGGCTGCGCCTGTCGCCCTCGCGCGGCGACTTGCCGGCGATCATCTGCGGGATGGTGACGTTCTCGAGCGCCGTGAATTCCGGCAGCAGATGGTGGAACTGGTAGACGTAGCCGATGGTGGTGCGGCGGAGCAGCGTGCGGCCGCGCTCGGAGAGCGTCGACGTCGGCGTGCCGGTGATCTCGATCTCGCCCGCCTGCGGCCGTTCGAGCAGGCCCGAGATATGGAGCAGCGTCGACTTGCCTGCGCCCGATGGGGCGACGATGGCGACCAGCTCGCCGCTTTGGACCTCGAGGTTCGCGGCTTCGAGCACGCGCACCATCGTTTCGCCCTTGCCATAGTCGCGGTGGACGTCGCGCAGCCTCAGATGCGGCTCACTCATACCGGAGCGCCTCGACCGGGTCGTATTGCGCGGCCCGCCAGGCGGGATAGAGGGTGGCGAGGAAGCTGAGGCCGAGCGCGAGGCAGGCGACCACCGTCACTTCGCCCGGATCGATCTTCGAGGGCAGGCTCGACAGGAAAAACACTTCCGGTGGAAAGATCGGCACGTTGGTGAGGTTCGACACCCAGGCGCGCAGCGTCTCGGCGTTGGAGGCGATGATCAGCCCAAGCCCAAGGCCGATCACCGTGCCGCCGACGCCGATGGCGATGCCGGTGATCGAAAAGATGCGCATGATCGAGCCGCGCGTCGCGCCCATGGTCCTCAGGATCGCGATGTCGCTGCCCTTGTCCTTCACCAGCATGATGAGGCTCGAGATGATGTTGAAGGCGGCGACGACAATGATCATCGACAGGATAACGAACATCACGATGCGCTCGACCTGCAGTGCCGAAAAGAAGGTCTCGTTGCGCTGCTGCCAGTCGTAGAGGATCAGCGGGCGGTCGAGCTGCTTGCCGATACGGTCCCGCATGGCGTCGACATTGTCGGGATCGCTGATGAAGATCTCGATGCCGGTGGCCTGGTACTGCCGCTGGTAGGCGGCATCGATCTGAGCGTCGGTAGCGTCGATCGGCGGCGGTTGCACCCCAGGCTTCAGCACATCCTTGTAGAGGTTGAAGTAGAGCTGCGCCTGCGTCATCGGCATGTAGATGTAGAGGCTGTCGAACTCGACCATGCCGAGGTTGAAGATGACATTGACCGGATAGGTCCGGATCTGCGGGGTCTTGCCCAGCGGCGTGTTGGCGCCGTTGGGTGTGATGATGGTGACAGGATCGCCGATGGTGACCCCCAGCCGCTCGGCGAGGCGCTGGCCGATGGCGATGCCCTTGCTCTGGTCCCACTGGTCCCAGCCGCCCAGCACCGCGCCGTTCTTCAACAGCTTCAGCTTGTCGATCGAGGCGGCCGAGATGCCACGGACGGTAACGCCTGTCGATTCCGACGCACTCGAGGCGAGCGCCTGCCCCTCGACATAGGGGATGGCGTAGAGCACCCCGTCGATCTTTTCGAGCTTCATCGCCGTCTGATCGTAGTCGGTGAACTTGGAATCGATCGGATAGGCGGTGAAGTGGCCGTTGAGGCCGAGGATTTTCGTGAGCAGCTCGGCGCGAAAACCGTTCATCACCGACATCACGACGATGAGCGTCGCCACGCCGAGCGCCACGCCGATCAGGGTCAGCGCGGAGATGATCGAGATGAAGGTGTCGCGGCGGCGCGAGCGCAGATAGCGCCCCGCCAGCATCCATTCGAAGCGCGAAAACGGGCCGGCGGTGGTGGTCGTCTGCGCGGCCGCGGTTTGGGTCAAACCTTGTCTCGCCTTTCGGGCTCGATTGCCGCCTTCAACTTGGCGACGACGGCATCGATCGGCAAGGTTTCGCGTTCGCCCGTCTTGCGGTTCTTGATCTCGGCCACGCCGTCCTTGAGGCCACGCGGCCCGAGGATGACCTGGTACGGGATGCCGATCAAATCGGCGGTCGCGAATTTCTGCCCGGCCGGCTGGTCGCGGTCGTCGTAGAGTGTGTCGAGGCCCGCGGCCTGGAACCGGGCATAGAGCGTCTCGCAGGCCGCATCGGTCACCGCCTCGCCGGCCTTGAGGTTGATGAGTTCGACCTCGAACGGCGCGACCGAAACCGGCCAGATGATGCCGTTGTCGTCGTGGCTCGCCTCGATGATCGCCGGCACGAGGCGCGTCGGCCCGATGCCGTAGCTCCCCATATGCACGGTGATCTCCTTGCCGTCGGGCCCGGTGACGCTCGCCCTCATCGGCTCGGAGTATTTGGTCCCGAAGTAGAAAATGTGGCCGACCTCGATGCCGCGCGCCCTGAGCTGCTTGTCGGCCGGCACTTCGGCGGCAAACTTTGCCTCGTCGACCATTTCGTCGGTCGCCGCATAGAGCGACGTCCAGTCGTTGAAGATCGGCGACAGGTCGGAACGGAAATCGGTGTCGATCGACGGGATCGGCTTGTCGACGAGGTCGGAGTGCAGGAACACGCCGCTCTCGCCGGTCTGCGCCAACACGTGGAACTCATAGCTCAGATCGCCGCCGATCGGCCCAGAGTCAGCGCGCATCGGCACGCCGACGAGGCCCATGCGGTAGAAGGTCCGCAGGTAGGCGACGAACATGCGGTAGAAGGCCTGCTGCGCGCCGGCAAAATCGAGATCGAAGGAATAGGCATCCTTCATCAGGAATTCGCGGCTGCGCATGGTGCCGAAGCGCGGCCGCACCTCGTCGCGGAACTTCCACTGCACGTGGTAGAGATTGAGCGGCAGGTCCTTGTAGGACTTGATGAACGTGCGGAAGATGTCGGTGATCATCTCCTCGTTCGTCGGCCCGTACAGCATATCGCGCTTGTGGCGGTCCCTGAGGCGCAGCATCTCGTCGCCATAGGCGTCGTAGCGGCCGGATTCGCGCCACAGGTCGGCCGACTGCACGGTCGGCATCTTGAGTTCGATCGCGCCGGAGCGGTCCTGCTCCTCCTCGACGATGCGGACGACCTTCTCGAGCACCTTGAAGCCGAGCGGCAGCCAGGAATACGAGCCCGCCGCCTGCTGCTTGAGCATGCCGGCGCGCAGCATCAGCTTGTGCGAAACGATCTCGGCTTCCTTCGGCGACTCTTTGAGGACGGGAAGGAAGTAGCGGCTGAGACGCATCAGGACCCCTTGGAAAGCCGGGCCATCCCCGGTCGACTCGGCGGCATTGGGTGCCCCAGTCATGCCGCATCGGTCAAGCGGTATCCAGAGCCGCCGAAACCGCAAAATGGTCGCAGAATCTAGGTGACAGTCCGTAGAGAGCTTGTTACGGTTCCGGCCATAAAATTACAGGCGACACCAAAGTCGCCGGACGTCGACAACGTCAAGGGAGGAGCGCTGGCCGCCGCTTAATCGCGTGCCTAAGACCAGCGTATTGTCGTCAAACTATTCGCAGCAGGGCCTTGGCCCTGCTTTTTTGTTTTTAGATCAGTGGCTTAGGCGCCGTTCCAGTAGCGCTGCAATACCGGGTTGCTGACGCCCCAGAGCAGCAGCAGCGTCACCGGAATCGACAGCAGCGTGGTCCACAGGACACGCCGCCACCACATCGGCGACGCAGCCGGGGCGCCGCGCTCGGTGCCCTGGATGTATGAGCCGCTCTCGATCTGGTTGTGCACGCCGAACGGCAGCACGAAGAACAGGCAGACCCACCAGACGACGAAATAGATGGCAGCGAAGGTGGCGGGAGCGAGCATTTGGCCATCATACATATGGCCTTCGCGGACGCAAAAACGCGTCAGCGATGACCGTTGAACGAATGCTCGCGGCTATACGCGGTGGACGAACACCGTGACATTGGGCTTTTTGCCCCACCACGCATTGACCTCGCCGCGGATCGCCCGCTGCAGCGCGGTGTCGACGAGATCCGGGTCGGACCGGCGCTTGGGCGGGATCGACTTGAGCGCGCCGTTAACCGCGTTGCGGACGATCTGGGTGACCGACTCCTCGTCGTCCTCGACCTCGGGCAGGCCTTCGATCGCGAAGTCGGGACCGGCGACGATGCCGCCGCGGCTGTCGACCGCAAGGCTCACCGCGATATGGCCGCCGAAGCTCAGCCGGCGCCGCCCTTTCACCCCGGACTCTTCGGGCGTGCAGAGAATGTTGCCGTCAAGATAGAGCTCGCCGGTCCGCACCTCGCCCGGGAACAGCAGCGGATCGGGGAACAGCCGGACCATGTCGCCATTGCGGGCGTGCAGCACGTTGCGGATGCCGTGCTGCCGCCCAAGCGCGGCGTGCGCCTCGAGATGCGCCGCCTCGCCATGGACGGGCACCAGCGTTTCGGGCCGGAGCCAGTCGTAGAGACGCTTCAGCTCCTCGCGCCGCGGATGGCCGGTGGTGTGAACGAGCCCATCGCGCTGCGTGATGATTTCGATGCCGCGGTCGATGAACAGGTTCTGGATGTCGATGACCTCGCGCTCGTTGCCGGGGATCGCCCAGCTCGAAAAGATCACGCGGTCGCCGGCATTGAGGTCGATCGCCGGATGCTCGCCGCGCGCAATGCGGGCGATGGCGGCGCGCGGCTCGCCCTGGCTACCGGTGCATAGAACGACGATCTTGTCGCGCGGCAGCGTCTTGAAGGCATCCTGGTCGAGGAAGGGCGGAATGCCCTCCAGCATGCCGAGCTCGCGCGCGATGGCGGTGATGCGGTGGAGCGCCCGGCCCGACATCACCACCTGCCGCCCGGCCTTCTGTGCGGCGCGGGCGATGGAGATGACGCGCCCCACATTGGAGGCGAAGGTGGTGAGCGCCACGCGATGCGGCGCTTCGGCGATGAGCGCGGCAAGCGTTGCGGCGACTTCGTCCTCGCTCGGACTCTCGCCGTCCTTGAGGGCGTTGGTGGAATCGCAGACCAGCGCGATCGGGATGCCGTCGTTGCCGAGCGCGCGGAAGCGCGCCTCGTCGGTCGGCGGTGCCGCGATCGGCCGCGGATCGAGCTTCCAGTCGCCGGTATGGACGACGCGGCCGACCGGCGTGGTGATGGCGAGCGCGCAGCTTTCGGGAATCGAGTGCGCGACGTTGATCGCCTCGATGGTGAACGGGCCGAGCGTAAACGGCCGGCCGACGACCATCGGCCGCACCGCGACGTCGTCGACGATGTTGTCGGCGGCGCGCTTGGCGCTCAGCATCGCGGCGGTGAACGCGGTGGCATAGACCGGCCGGTCGAACGCCGGCCAGAGATCGAGCACCGCGCCGTAGTGGTCCTCGTGGCTGTGCGTAAGAATCAGCCCCAGCACATCGTCGGCATTGTCCTCGAGGAAGCTCGGATCGGCCATGATCAGCTCGATGCCGGGCTGGTGCGGGCCGGCGAAGGTGACGCCGCAATCGACGACGATCCATTTGCGCGAATGGCGCGGCCCGAAGCCGTAGGCCGCCATGTTCATGCCGATCTCGCCGACGCCGCCGAGCGGCACGAAGACCAGTTCATCAGGAGATTCGGCCATCAAGCCCCCACGCTGGCGGTAACGCCGAAATGCACGTCGCCCGCGGTGATGGCGATGCGCGAATTGTCATTGGCGCGGACGATGAGCCGGCCGGTGTCGTCGATGCTCTCGAAGATGCCGCGCACCACGCCGCCGTCCTGGCTGACCGCCACCTCGGCGCCGATGCCGGCGGCCGCGCTCCGCCAGAGCCTCAGGATCTCGGCGATGCCACGGCCATTGTCCCAGAGCTCGTAGGTCCATACCCACGCATCGCTGAGCACGGTGAAGAGGCTTTCGGCCGTCACCGCAATGCCGAGCTCACGGAGCGACGTCGCCGGATACGGCAACCCTGAGGGTGCATGTTGCACGTTGACGCCCATGCCGACAACCACCGCATGCCGCCCGTCCGGGCGCTTCTGCGCCTCGAGCAGGATGCCGGCGAGCTTGGCGCCGTCGGCCAGAACGTCGTTCGGCCATTTGAGCGCGATGCGGTGTCCTGGGCCATCGGCGCCGTCGATACCAGTCTTCACCGTCCCCGACGGAAGCACCGCAGCCAGCGCGCGGTTGAGCGAAACGCCGGCCACGAAGCCGAGGGTCGCGGCGACGGCGGGGTCACAATCGGGCACGATCATCAGGCTCGCAGCAAGGTTGCCGGACGCAGTCTCCCACGCCCTGCCCCGCCGGCCGCGGCCCGCCGTCTGCCGCAGCGAGGCGAACCAGACCTCGCCGACATCACCGGAGGTCGCGGCACGCGCGGCCTCAGTGCTGGTCGAGCCGATCTCGCCGTACGAAAAGACCCTGTAGCCCCGGCTTGCCGCGATGGACCCGAGGGCGAAAACCATCGGCTAGAACAAGCTTCCGGCCGCGGCGTGCGCAGCGGCATAGAGCGGCGAGCTGACCGTGAAGAAATAGGTCACCAGCAGGAAGCCGGTCACGGCCATGACGGCAGTCAACTCGGCCGGCGCGGCGACGAAATCGGTGGTCGGCTCGTCGAAATACATCACCTTGACGATACGCAGGTAATAGAAGGCGCTTACCGCGCTCGCCAGCACGCCGATGATCGCCAGGGCGAACAGGTGTGCGTCGATCGCCGCAAGGAACACCTGCCATTTGGCGAAAAAGCCGGCGAGCGGCGGCAGGCCGATGAACGAGAACATCACCACGGCCATGATCCCCGCGACGAATGGGCGCTTCTGCGCCAGACCGGCGAGCTGCGGAATGGTTTCGACGTAGCTGCCGTCGGCCGTCCGCAGCGACAGCAGCACGGCAAAAAAGCCGATGTTCATGGTGATGTAGATGGCGAGGTACACGGCCACGCCCTCGACGCCGACCGCGGTGCCGGCACTGAGCCCGACCAGGGCGAAGCCGACATGGCCGATCGAGGAATAGGCCAGGAGGCGCTTGAGGTTGTTCTGGCCGATGGCGGCGAAGGCGGCGAGCACCATCGAGGCGATCGACAGAAACACCACGATCTGCTGCCAGTCATGGGTGAGCGGGCCGAAGCTGACGGTCACCACGCGGATGATCAGCGCCATGGCCGCAACCTTGGGGGCGGTCGAAAAGAACGCCGTCACCGGCGTTGGAGCGCCCTCGTACACGTCGGGCGTCCACATGTGGAACGGCACGGCCGAGATCTTGAAGGCGATGCCGGCCAAGAGGAACACCATGCCGAAGATCAGTCCGACCGAGCGGTGCCCGGTCACGGCGCCGATGATCTGGTCGAGCTGGGTCAGGCCGGTAAAGCCATAGACCAGCGAGGCGCCGTAGAGCAGCAGCCCGGAAGCAAGCGCGCCGAGGACGAAGTACTTGAGGCCGGCTTCCGTCGCCCGGCTGTCACCACGCCTGAGCGCAGCAACGACATAGAGCGCCAGACTCTGCAATTCGAGGCCGACATACAGGCTCATCAGGTCGTTGGCCGACACCATGACCATCATGCCCAGCGTCGCAAGCAGCACGAGGATCGAATACTCGAACTTGTCGAGCCCGAACGGCTTGGCCGCCGAGGTCGACAGGATCAGCGTCACGGCCGAACCGCCCAGCACCAGGAACTTCATATAACGGGCGAAGCCGTCGACGATGAAGCCGCCGTTGAACAGCACGCCTTCCGCCGGCTGCCAGATCGCCACGGCGATGACCGCGACCAGCAAGACGATGGAGATGACCGAAAGGCCGGTCGAGCGTTCCCTGGAGAACAGCACGCCGGCGAGCAGCAATACCACCGCCCCGACCGCCAGCAGCAGTTCGGGATAGGCCGGCGCCAGGGCCGCGAAGCTCGAAAGGTCGGAGGTCATCACTGTTCCCTAGTTCACCGACGCGACGAGCGCCGCGCCGGTGCTGATCGCCTTGCTGAAGTTTTCCGCGACG
>DATMTK010000198.1:0-3824 GCA_035564755.1 Devosia sp.
GCGTGCCGCTGCGCTACTACGGCATTTCGACCATGTCGATTGCCGATGTCTGCGAGTATCCCGACTCCGGCAAGTTCGGCGTATTCAGCCGCTCGACCCGCAACCCTTATGACAAGGCGACGCTGCGCCATCTGCAGCATCTCGATAATGCCGGCGTGGACTATTGGTCCGACGAGCCCGGCGCAGAAAGTGAATCCAGATGACCACCCCCATGCTCGAAATCCGCAACCTGCACGCGCGCATCGAGGATCGCGACATCCTCAAGGGCGTAAACCTGATCATTCCCGCAGGCGAGGTGCATGCCGTCATGGGCCGCAACGGCTCGGGCAAGTCGACGCTGAGCTATGTGCTCGCCGGCAAGCAGGACTACGAGGTCACCCAGGGCGAAGTGCTGCTCGACGGCGAGGATATCCTCGGGCTCGATCCCGGCGAGCGCGCCAGCAAGGGGCTGTTCCTGGCATTCCAGTACCCGGTGGAAGTGCCGGGCGTTGCCACCATGACCTTCCTCAAGGCGGCCATCAACGCGCAGCGCAAGGCGCGCGGCGAAAGCGAGATGACGACGCCCGATTTCATGCGCGCCGTGAAGGACGCCGGCCGCGATCTCCACATCGACAGCGAGATGCTGAAGCGCGCTCTGAACGTCGGCTTCTCCGGCGGCGAGAAGAAGCGCGCCGAAATCCTGCAGATGGCGCTGCTGAGACCGAAAATGTGCGTGCTCGACGAGACCGATTCCGGCCTCGACATCGATGCGCTCAGGGTCGTCTCCGACGGCGTCAATGCGCTGCGCGACCCCTATCGCTCGATGCTGGTCATCACCCACTACCAGCGGCTGCTCAACCACATCGTGCCCGATGTCGTGCATGTGTTCTCCGACGGCCGCGTGGTCGAGAGCGGCGGCAAGGAGCTGGCCCTTGAGCTCGAGGCCAAGGGCTACGCCGAGTTCGACGAGGCGGCTGCCTGATGCCCGTTCCCGTTCGTATCGGCCCGGCCGAACAAAAGCTCATCGACCAGTTGAGCGCGGCTGGAGCTTCGGCAGCGGCGGAGCGGCTGGGTGCCGTCGGCCTGCCCACCCGCAAGGTCGAGAGCTACCACTACACCGACCTCAAGATGTTGCTGCGGGCCGTGCCCGAGCTTGCCGGCGCCGGTCATGCGCTGAGCGAGCCGGCCCTGCGCATCCCCGGCGCCCACCGCGTACCGATGACCAATGGCGTCGCCGACATTGCCGGCGAGATGCCGCCCGGCATGCGGGCGGCGATCGTGCACGGCGCGGCGCTCACCGAGCGCGACGATGTGCTGGTGCGGCTCAACTCAGCGCTGGCGAAGCAAACGCTGAAGCTCGAGATCCACAGCCGCGCGACGCAGGTCGTCCACATCGACCGGCGCACCGAGGCCGAAGGCCCGGCGCACATGAACGATTCCGTGCACCTGTTCGTCGCCGACGGCAGCAAGGCGACAGTGATCGAGACCTTCTCGGGCACCGACGAGGCGCACCTTTCCAACCACGCGAGCTATGTCGCGGTGGGGAAGGGCGCCGAGCTCACCCACATCCTGCTCGACCTCAGCAGCGGCCAGTCGACCAACCTTGCGACCGCCGAATACCAGGTCGGCGAGAACGCCAGGATTCGTACCCTGACCATCCATGTCGGCTCGGCGCTGAGCCGCATCAACCTGTTTGCCCGCTTCGTCGGCGAGGGCGCGACCGGCGATTTCACCGGCCTCAACCTCACGACCGAGGGCCAGCATTCGGACGTCACGCTGGAACTGACCCATGCGGTGCCGCGCTGCGCCGCCAAGCCGCTCTTCAAGCAGGTCGCCCGCGGCCGCTCGACCGCCGCGTTCCAGGGCAAGATCGTCGTCGCCCGCGACGCGCAGAAGACCGACGCCAAGCTGATGATGCAGGGCCTGATGCTCTCCGACGAGGCGCAGATCCTCAGTAAGCCCGAGCTCGAGATCTTTGCCGACGATGTCGTCTGCGGGCACGGCTCGACCGTCGGCGCGCTCGATGAAGACTCGATGTTCTACCTGATGAGCCGCGGCATCCCGCGTCCGGTCGCCGAAAGCATGCTGACCCGCGGCTTCCTCGAGGAAGTGCTCGACCCCATCGAGGACGAAGAGCTGCACAGCGCACTCGAAGCGGTAGTGGAGAATTGGCTGGAGGGGAATCCGTGAACAGGCCCCCTCACCCGATGCTGCGCATCGACCTCTCCCCCGGGGGAGAGGTGCCGATGGGGCACGATGTCGCCGCGTTCCACCGCTCCCTTTGGGGGAGAGGTGGGCCCGCAGGGCCGGGTGAGGGGACCTTCCCCAAGGCCGCCCAATGACCTTCGATCTAACTCGTGTCCGCGCCGACTTCCCGATCCTGGGCGAAAAGATCTTCGACCACCGGCTGGTCTATCTCGACTCCGGCGCCTCGGCGCAGAAGCCGAATGCCGTGCTCGACGCCATGGACTTCGCGCACCGGCATGCCTACGCCAACGTGCATCGCGGTCTGCACACGCTCGCCAACCGGGCGACCGAAGCCTACGAGGACGGCCGCAAGGCCGTCGCCCGCTTCCTCAATGCGCGCCGGCCGGAAGAGATTGTCTTCACCAAGGGCTCGACCGAAGCGATCAACCTCGTCGCCTCGTCCTTCGCCGCGCCGATGATCGGGGAGGGCGACGAGATCGTCGTCTCCATCCTCGAGCACCATTCCAATATCGTGCCGTGGCACTTCCTGCGCGAGCGGCAGGGCGCGGTGCTGAAATTCGTCGACGTGCGCGACGACGGCAGCTTCGACCTCGATGCGTTCGAGGCGGCGCTGACGCCGCGCACCAGAATGGTCGCCGTGACGCACATGTCGAACGTTACCGGCACCATCGTGCCGATCGCCGAATTGATCGCCCGCGCCCATGCGCGCAACATCCCGGTGCTGGTCGACGGCAGCCAGGGCGCGGTGCACCTCAAGGTCGACGTGCAGGCGCTCGACGCCGACTTCTACGTCCTCACCGGCCACAAGCTCTACGGCCCGACCGGCATCGGCGTGCTCTACGGCAAGTACGACCTGCTGGCGGCCATGCGGCCCTATCAGGGCGGCGGCGAGATGATCGACACCGTCACACTCGACGAGGTCACCTACAACGACCCGCCGCACCGCTTCGAGGCCGGCACGCCGCCGATCGTCCAGGCCGTCGGCCTGGGTGCTGCCATCGGCTATGTCGAAGGTCTCGGGCGCGAGGCCATCGCGGCACACGAGCACGAGGTCGCCAGCTACGCCGCCGAGCGCCTCAAGCGCATCAATTCGCTGCGCCTGATCGGCGACGCGCCGAGCAAGGGCGGCATTTTCTCGTTCGAGCTGAAGGGCGCCCATGCCCACGACGTGGCGACCATCCTCGACCGCTACGGCATCGCCGTCCGTGCCGGCACGCATTGCGCCATGCCGCTGCTCAAGCGGTTCGGCGTCACCTCTACCTGTCGGGCCTCGCTCGCCCTATATTCGGGCAAGGACGACATCGACGCCCTGGTCGAGGGCATCGAGAAAGCACAGAAGTTCTTCGCATGATTGACGACGTCGCTGAACAGGCTCCGGAAGCGCCGGCCGCGGTGGGTGACACCACCGAGGGCAACCGCATCGTGCCCAATATGTCCGCGGCCATTCCTGCCGAGGAGGTCGCGCGTATCACGGCCGACCTGATCGGCGTGCTGAAAACCGTCTATGACCCGGAAATCCCGGTCGACATCTATGAGCTCGGCCTCATCTACAAGGTCGACCTCGACGATAACCGCCACCTCACCATCGACATGACGCTGACCGCGCCGGGCTGCCCGGTGGCGGGCGAAATGCCCGG
>DATMTK010000199.1:0-5650 GCA_035564755.1 Devosia sp.
GGCGAGCGCGATGGTGACCACCAGGAACAGGATCACCGGAACCGGCACGCCGAGCCATAGATCGTTGTTGATGCCGATGAAATAGTCGGGCAGCCGGATCGACTGATCGCCGGCGATGATCTGCGCCAGCCCGCGATAGAGTGTCAGCGTGCCGATGGTGACGATGATCGAGGGGAGCTGCAATCCGATCACCAGCACCGCGTTGAAGGCGCCCATTGCGAGGCCGGCGCCGAGCCCGACGGCGATCGCCAACGGCATCGACTGCGTCGCCTGGTAGGTCCAGGCGAACAGGCATGCCGACAGCGCCATGTTGGCGGCTGGCGACAGGTCGATCTCGCCGGCGATGATGATCATGGTCATCACCAGCGCGACGATCGAGAACTCCGCCGTCAGCGTGAAGCTTTGCAGGATGTAGTTGATGTCGAGGAAGTAGGGGCTGAGCAGGCTCGAGACCACGAAGGCGAGGACCAGCAGGATCAGGGTCATCGTCTCGGGGCGGATGAGGATCACCTGCCAGCGCGGCCGCGGCGTGGCGGCATCGAGCGCAGTGACGACGGGCGTGGCGGAGGTCTGGTCGGTCATGGATTACGCCCGCGCCCGCTGCATCGCGAGCGCCCTGATGCCGCGCTGCCGTACCGAGCGGTCGATGAGCAGCGCAATGATGATCACCGCGCCATAGATGGCGCTTTGCGCCGTGCCGGGGATGCCGAGCAGCGGCAGCGCCGCCGAGACGCAGCCGAGCAGCAGCACCCCGAACACGACGCCCAGCACCGAGCCGACGCCGCCATTGATCGACACGCCGCCGATGACCACCGCTGCAATCACCTGGAATTCGAAGCCCGAGCCGGTGTTCGACGGATTAACGAAGCCCCAGCGGCTCGCGTACATGATGCCCGACAGACCTGCGAGTGCGCCCGAAATTGAGAACACCATCAGCGTCACGGCATTGACGCGAATGCCGCGCAGCGGCGCCGCCACCGGATTGGAGCCCAGCGCATAGACCTGCCGGCCGACGCGCGTATGGTCGGCGAACCAGTAGGTCAGGATGGCAATGGCAATGGCAATCACGATGATCCACGGCACGGCGCCGGTGGACATCGCCTTGAGGTCGGACGGGATGTACTGCCGGTCGACCTGCCGGGCGTTGGAGACGATGAAGGTGAGGCCGCGATAGAGGTTGAGCGTGCCCAGCGTCACGATGATCGAGGGCAGCCGGAACAGCGTGGTCAGCACGCCGTTGGCAAAGCCCAGCCCCGCGCCGACGCCGATCGCCACGATGAAGCCGACCGGCCACGGCACGCCCGGCAGGAACTTGAACATCATGCCGGTGATGATGGCGGCGAGCGCCTGCGTCGAGCCGATCGAGAGGTCGACATGGCGCGCGACGATCACCAGCATTTCGCCCATGGCGCCGATCAGGATCAGCGGGATCAGCAGCAGGACGATGCGGAACTCGTTGATGGTGAGGAATTGCGGCCGCGCGATGCCGACGGCAATCGAGAACAGCACGATCATCACGAGGATGCCGGCCTCGCGGCGGAGGAAAAGGTTGCCGAGCGCGCTCATGCTGCCACCACCTGCCGGGCGCTGCGCGGCACCGCGGCGCTCATGATCGACTCCTGCGTCGCATCCGCGCGCGCGATGTTGGCCGTGAGCCGTCCCTCCGACATCACCAGCACGCGGTCGCAGAGCGCCAGCAGTTCCGGCAGCTCCGAGGAAATAAGCAGGATGGCGCGGCCGCCGGCCGCAAGCTCGCCGATCATGTCGTAGAACTCGGCCTTGACGCCGATGTCGATGCCGCGCGTCGGCTCGTCGAGGATGAGGACGCTCGGATCGGTGAGCAGCCAGCGGGCGAGGATAGCCTTCTGCTGGTTGCCGCCCGAGAGCTCGCCGATCGGCTGGCGCAGCGAGGCGAGGCGAATCCTGAGCTTGCGAACGGACTCCTGTGCCAGTGCCTTCTCGATGGCGCGCCGGATGATGCGGCCGGGCGCGATGCGCCTGGGAACCGCCGCGGTGATGTTCTCTTCGACCGACAGCGTGCGGAAGATGCCGGCGATGGCCCGGTCCTCCGGCACGAAGGCGAGGCCGAGGTCGATCGCCTGCGAGGGATCGGTGATGCTCACCGCCTTGCCGTCGATGGTCACGGTACCGCTTGTCGCCGGCACCACGCCGAAGATGGCACGCGCCACGTCGGTGCGGCCGGCGCCGACCAGGCCGCCGAGCCCGACGATCTCGCCCTTGCGCACCTCGAAGCTGATGTCGTGGAAGACGCCGGGCAGCGTCAGCCCGTCGACCATGAGCGCGACCTCGCCGATGCTGGTGCCCTGCTTCTTCATGTATTCGCGCAACGGCCGGCCGATCATCAGGCGGATGATGTCGCCGTCGGTGAGGTTGCCGATCTCTTCGGTCGCGACCTTGTTGCCGTCGCGGAAGATGGTGACGCGGTCGCACAGCGCCCGGACTTCCTCGAGCCGGTGCGAGATGAAGACGATGGTTCTGCCCTCGTCGCGCAGACGCCGGGCGATACCGAACAGCGTCTCGACCTCCTTGGGCGTCAGCGGCGCGGTCGGCTCGTCCATGATGATCAGGCGGCTGTCGGAGGCGAGCGCCCGCGCGATCTCGACCATCTGCTGGTCGGCAATGGAGAGGCCGCGCATTGGCTTGGTGACGTCGATGCGGACGCCGAGCAGGTCCATGAGCTGCCGCGCTTCGCGCGTCATCTCCGCCCATCTCACCCGGCCGAGCGCGGCGCCGCGGGTGCGCCCCAGAACGAGGTTCTCCGCCACCGACAGGTCCGGGAAGGAGATCGGCTCCTGGTGGATCAGGGTGATACCGAGCTTTTGTGCCGTAATCGGGCTGTTGATGTCGACTTGCTCGCCGTTCAACGAGAGGGTGCCCCGCGTCGGGCGATGCACGCCGGCAAGAATCTTGGCGAAGGTCGATTTGCCCGCGCCGTTTTCGCCCAGCAGCGCATGGATTTCACCGCGCCTCAAATCGAGGTCGACGTCGCGCAGCACTTCGATGGCGGCAAAGGACTTGCTGATGCCGCGGGCCGAGATCAGCGGCGTATCGGCAGCGGCTGCAGGCATATCGGCCATCGCTCAGCGCCCCGCCGGAACCGGGGCATCGGGGTCGATCAGCTTTTGTGCCTTGAGGTCGGCCCAGAAGCTCGCCGGGATCGGCGCGTTCACATGCGCCACGTTCTGCGTGACCTCGCTGGGCTTGGCAGCGCCCGGGATCACCGAAACGACGATGGGGTGGGCGAGCACGAACTGCAGGGCCGCGGCGGGGAGGGCGACGTTGTGCGCCTTGCACACCGCCTCGATGCCGCGGACCTTCGCCTGTACCTCGGCCGGCGCCTTGCCGTAGGCGTAGTGGGCCGGACCCGCCGATCCGGTAACGAGAATGCCGGAAGCGAACGGCGCTCCGATGATTGCCGAGGCGCCGCGCTTTTGGAGGCTCGCCATCCCGCGATGCAGGCTGCGCTGGTCGAGCAGCGTATAGGGCATGGCAACGAGGCAGAAATCGAGCTCGACCTGCTGTGCGATGGTCTCGAATGCCTCGTCGTTGTTGATGCCCATGCCGTAGGCTTTGATGTCGCCAGACCGCTTGAGCTCCTGCAGCGCCGTGATGCCGGAGTCCTTGAGCTGCTTTTCGTAGTGTTCCTGCTTGTCGCCGTGAAAGCCGCGATCGAGGTCGTGGATCACGAGAGCATCGACGGTATCGAGCGCCAGCCGCTGCAGCGCCTGTTCGTAGGACCGCAGAATGCCGTCGCGGGTGTAGTCGAACTCCACTTCGAAATTGAGGCCGCCGGTCCAGGGAGAACGGTCGAACGTCGCCGGATCCTTCGGCCGGTGTAGGACCTTGCCGACCTTGGTCGTCACCTTGAACTCGGCGCGCGGCTTGGTGCGCAGGAACCCGCCAAGCCGGTGCTCGCTGAGGCCGCGCCCATACCAGGGCGCGGTGTCGTAGTAGCGCACGCCCGCGGCCCAGGCGGCATCCATCGTCGCCCGTGAGTCGGCCTCGTCCACACGACCGTAGAGTTCGCCCAGATGCGCGCTGCCGAAGCCGAAGCCGGGCAGGCTGAGATTCGTGGAACCGACCTTTTTCAAGGCGGTGGACCTGTTGGACACCCGCTGCTCTCCCTGGTCACAACGGCGAGCTTTGATGTGCCCGCTCTCTTGCTTGGCGTGTAAGTTGTCAGACAAAAATTAGTTTGACAAGTTTTTATCTTCTCCGCCATTTTGAGGATCGTGGTGAACCGTCGCGGCAAGACGACGGCACCGGCGAGGGAGTGCGATCAGCATGGACATCAGCGGGACCTACCCGATGCTCTATGCCTTTTTCGACGAGGCCGGCCGGCTTCGGCGCGACGCCGCGACGCGCCAGATCGAGGCCGCGATCGCGAGCGGCGCGTCGGGAATGGCCGTGCTCGGGCTCGGCACCGAAGTCCACAAGCTCGGCCGCGACGAACGCCGGACGCTGGTGGAGTGGACCTTGGCCGACGTCGCCGGCCGCGTGCCGGTGGCGGTGACCATCGCCGACGGCAACGTGCCCGACATGATCGAGAGCGCTCGCTTTGCCCGCGATGCCGGCGCGGCCTGGTTGATCCTGCAGCCGCCGCGGCCGCCCGCCAGCGGCACGCACCTCATCGAGTTCTTCGGCGCTGTCGCCGATGCCGTCGATTGCCCCGTGGGGATACAGAACGCACCGGAATTCCTCGGCATCGGCCTCAGTACCGCCGACCTGCTGGCGCTCCACGAGGCCCATCCGAACGTGCAGGTGGTGAAGGCCGAGAGCACTGCGCTCACCGTCGCCGGCGTTGTCGCCGAGCTCCAGGGCCGCATGCAGGTGTTCAACGGCCGCGGCGGGCTCGAGCTGCTCGACAACTATCGCGCCGGCGTCAATGGCATGATTCCCGGCACCGAGACCGTGGATATCCAGGTCGGCATCGAGCGCGCCATCCGGGCCGGCAACGAGACTCTTGCCGGAGAGCTTTATCGCAAGCTGCTGCCGGTGATCGCCTTCGCGATGCAGGGGCTCAGCACCTTCCTGCTCTACGGCAAGCTGATTGCCGCCGAGCGGCTGGGCATCGCGCCTAGCGAGAACCGTATTCCATCCGAGATCGCAACCCCCACCGGGCTCGCCTGGGCGAAGCGCTTTGCCGCCGAGCTCGGGCCGCTCCCGGCCTGACTGGAGCAACCATGCCTCGCATCAAAGACGTCCGCACCACGATCTACGAATGGGTCGGACCCGTCGCGCCCATGCCGCCGCATTTCTGCACCACGGCGAGCGACCTCGTGGCCGACGTCACCGGCTCGATCGCCGGTTTCCGCTTCCTCGGCTGGCTGGTGGTCGAGCTCGAGCTCGACGACGGCACCATCGGCATCGGCAATTCGGCGCTGGCGCCGCATGCCGTCAAGACCACCATCGATACCTACCTCAAGCCCCTGCTGATCGGCACCGATCCGCTCGACAGCGAATACATCTGGCAGTCGATGTACCGCCGCACGCTGCCGTTCGGCCGCAAGGGCATCGGCATGACGGCGATCAGCGCCATCGATCTGGCGGTGTGGGACGCCAAGGGCAAGATCCTGAAGCAACCGGTGTTCAAGCTGCTGGGCGGCCGCACCAAGTCGAAGATCCCGGT
>DATMTK010000200.1:0-9485 GCA_035564755.1 Devosia sp.
TGCAACTGGATGATGTGGGCGCCGTCCTCGATGGGATAGCCGCAGGCCACGGCGGCGAGCGGCGCCGCGGTCATCACCAGCGTCATGGCAGCGGCCGAGGCCATGGTGGTGGCGACGCCCGCTCCGAAGATCGGCTGGCGGATGATGTCGCGAAGGGGCCGGGGCGGCACGTCGCTCACGATCGCCACGGGCTCGATGTCGCGGTAGAGCGCCAGCACGGTGGCGGTGGCGAGCAGCGCCAGCACCGCCACCAGCATGTAGGCGCCGGCGAACATGACGCCGGGAATCAGCGTGCTGGTCAGCGCCGCGAGGGCCGGCCCGGCCAGCGCCGCGAGCACGCCGCCGGCGAGCACCGTCGAGATGGCACGGCTCTTGAACTCGGCCGTCACGGAGTCGGCGGCGGCGATGGAGTAGTATTGCGCGAAGCCCTGATAGGCGCCGATCAGTGCCGTGCCGAGGCAGAACAGCCAGAAGCTGGCGTGGAACACGGCGAACACCGAGATCAATCCGCCGATGGTGCCGCAGAGCGAGCCGACGGCGAAGCCGAGCCGGCGGCCGATACGGCCGATCACGTAGGCGGCAAAGACCGTCACCACGGCGGCGCCGACCGTGATCAGGGCGAAGGGCAGGGTCGCCAGCGTCTTGTCGGGGGCGAGCTGGTAGCCGGTGATGCCGGTCAGGGTCAGGTCGACCGAAATGCCGCAGACATAGAGGCCCTGGCTCACGGCGAGGACGAAGGCGTTGCGGCTGCCGGGGCCGTGCGGGGCAAACGAAGCGAGGTTCATGGCGGACCGATGAGGTCGAGGACTGCGCGCCATCATCGGCCGGTTCGACCTTGGCAGCAATGACAATCATCAGTCAAATCCTGCCACGCCACGGGAAGCTGCCGGCAGGGAATTGACGCTGCCCAAGGGCGCAGATACACAGCACGCCCGCGCGTTCCAATTTCCTGAGCCCTGACCCGCCGGCGTCCTTCCTCGCGAGGGACGTGAAGTGGCCTTCCGTCCGCTCCGGCCGGACCCCTTGGTGTCGCGTCGCAGGCACGGGTTCTCATCACGGGAGTTTCGAATGGCCCCCACGCATCGGCCGCTCTGGCAGCGGTTCCTCATCTTCCTCGTGCCGCTGATGGTCAGCAATATCCTGCAGGCGATGAGCGGCACCATCAACTCGATCTTCGTGGGCCAGCTGGTGGGCGTCGACGCGCTCGCGGCGACCGCCGCGTTCTTTCCGATCCTGTTCTTCCTGATGAGCTTCATCATCGGCCTGGCCTCCGGCTCGACCGTACTGATCGGGCAGGCCTATGGCGCCAAGAACGAACTCAAGGTGAAGGAGATCGCCGGCACCACGCTCACCGTGACGTTCCTTGCGGGCATCGTGGTCGCCGTCCTCGGCGGCCTCTTCATCCGGCCGATCATGGGGGTGCTCGGCGTACCGCCCAACATCCTCGATGCGTCGACCGGCTACGGCTTCATCATCCTCATCGGCATGCCGGGCTTTTTCGTCTACCTGATCGTGACCTCGATCCTCAGGGGCGTCGGCGACACCACGACGCCGCTCGTAGCGCTGGTGATGTCGATCATCGTCGGGCTGATCGTGACGCCGTCGCTGATCCTCGGCTGGGGCGGGCTGCCCAAGCTCGGCGTGCTGGCCGCGGCGGTGGCGTTCATCATCGGCTTCGTGGTGGTGCTGGTGTTCCTGTTCTTCTACCTGCGCTGGCGCAAGCATCCGCTGGCTCCGGACCGGGTGCTGCTGACACATCTGGGCATCGACTTCGTCCTGCTGCGGACGATCCTCAGGCTTGGCGTGCCGGCCGGCGTGCAGATGATCGTCTCTTCGGTCGCCGCGGTGGTGGTCGTCGGCATCATCAACCGCTTCGGCTCCGACGCGACCGCCGCTTATGGCGCGGTGGGCCAGGTGATGAGCTACGTGCAGTTCCCGGCGATGTCGATCGGCATCGCGGCTTCGATCTTCGGGGCGCAGGCGATCGGCGCCGGGCAGCAGGATCAGCTCGGCCGCATCACGCGGACGGCGCTGATGATGAACCTCATCATCACCGGCGTGCTGATCCTTCTCGCCTATATCTTCAGCGAAGCGGTAGTGTCGCTGTTCATCACCGATCCGAAAGTCATCGGCATCACTGAAACGCTGCTCCATATCGTGCTGTGGAGCGTCTTGATGTTCGGCTTCTCGGTGATCCTGTCGGGCGTGATGCGGGCATCGGGAGACGTGCTGATCCCGATGCTGATCAGCCTGGGAACGATCGTGCTGGTGGAAACGCCGCTCGCGATCTACCTGTCGACGACGTCGCTCGGGCTCAACGGCATCTGGACGGGCTATGCCACGAGCTTTTGCACGATGTGCGTGCTGCAGGCCTGCTACTATTGGTTCTTCTGGCGCAAGAAGCCGATCAAGAAGCTGGTTTGAGCTGCCGCTCGAGCCAAGCCACGGCAAACGGCACGATCTGCTCTGCCTCGACCAGGACCGAGGGGGCGGCGCCGATGGTGCCGCGCCTGCCTTTGCCGGTAGCGAGGAAATCGTCGACCACCTCGGCCATGTAATCGTCGGCGAGTTCGCCCGGCTCGCCCGGCGGATCGGACGTGTCGAACTCCTCGAACCGGCGCCACACGGTTTTTCCGGCGATCAGCAACGGCGCCTCGTAGCGCTTGATGCGGTGCGGGATGTCCGCAAGATGCTCGGCATGGTGCAGCAGCGTCATGTGGTCGAGCGTGCAGCCGAGCAGCAGCGTCTTGCCGCCGGCCTCGACCAGCTTGCCGAGCGGCGAGCCGGGTCCATAGCCATAGTCGAGCGGGTGGTCGGCGGTGAACCAGCCGGCACGTCCGCCGAGCGCGGCCATCGATGCGCCGGGGTTGCCGCTGCGTAACGCGCCGGGCGTCGTACGCACCAGCTCGGGCCACCAGCCGTTGTCGCGGGTGGCGCGGGAGGTCAGTGGATCGAATGGTGGGATGTCGTTCCGGTCGGCGCCCCCGGCGTGAACCTCCTCGCCGCTCTGCCAGTCGGTGTAGGCGAGGATCGTTCCGTCCCGGCCGAGCACGTCGCGCAGGGCGGCAAGCACCATGTCCGTGCCGCCGACGATGGGACCTATGCTGCGGAGGGCGGCGTGCACAAGAACGGCATCGCCCGGGGCCAGCCCGAGGGCCCGCATATCAGCCGCGAGGCTGCGCCGTGTCGCCGTCAGTTGGCGGCCCCGGCATAGCGGCGCGGCTCGATCTTGGGTTCGGCATCGGGATTGTGGGCGCGATCGTAATTGGCGCGGGCCTCGTTCACCGATCCCATGTGGCGGGCCGCCCAGTTCCAGAGCGTATCGAGCGGATCGGTCAGCGTCCGGCCGAGCTCGGTGAGCTGGTATTCGACGCGCGGCGGAATTTCCGGGTAGACGGTGCGGATCACGAGGCCGTCGCGCTCGAGGTTGCGCAGCGTCAGCGTCAGCATGCGCTGGCTGATGCCGCCGATCGAATGGCGCAATTCGTTGAAGCGCATGGTCTTGCGGGTGAGGTGCCCCACCACCATGACGCTCCATTTGTCGCCGATGCGGTTGAGGATGTCGCCCATGGCGCCGCAGATCTGAACCTGGTCCCCGCCGGTGTCACGCATTGGAATTCTCCTGAAGGTGACACCAATATAGGGTAGGTTACTGTCTGTGCCTAGGGCTCGGTTTGTTCGTCCCCGGCCGCGTGCTGCAGCCGACCTTGAGCGGGCCGGTCTCCCCGCCGGCGACGTCGCGAGCGGTCAGGATCGGGCAGGATCGGGCACGAGCGGTTCAAAATCCCGTCAGGGGGGACATGCAACCTTGAGCCGGTCACACTTGACGGTTTAGAAGCGCTGCATCGGGTTTTTCGGAATGGTTTGATGCAGTCCACGCGATTCGCGCAGAAGCTTGTTATTGGCCTTGCCCTTCTGCTCACGACGATCGCGCCGGCTTATGCCATTCCCCAGCTCCTGATCGACGCCAAGACGCTGCAGGTGCTCTACGCCGAGGATGCGGGGCAGCCCTGGCATCCGGCCTCGGTCACCAAGCTGATGACGGCCTATCTGGCGTTCGCGGCGATCAAGGACGGGCGCGTGACGCTCGATACTCCGGTGACCATCAGCCAGCATGCCTGGAACCAGGCGCCGGCCAAATCAGGGCTCGCGGTCGGGCAGTCGGTGACGCTCAAGGACGCGCTCTACATCATGCTGGTCAAGTCGGCCAACGACATGGCCGTGGCCGTGGCGGAGACGGTCGGCGGCAGCGAGAAGGCGTTCGTGGCGCAGATGAACCTGATGGCGCAGCAGATGGGGATGACCGCGACCCATTACGACAACGCCAACGGGCTCAAGAGTCCCGGCCAGATCAGCACGGCGCGCGACCTGGCGATCATCGCGCTCTACGTCGAGCGCGACTTCCCGCAGTACATGCCGATCTTCCAGACGCAGGCGGTGCAACTGGGCGACCACAAGCTTGAGGCGAGCAACACCATGCTCGAACACTTCGCCGGGCTCACCGGCATGAAGACCGGCTACATCTGCGAGTCGGGACTCAACATCGTCGCGACCCTCGATCGGAATGGCCGGCAATTGCTCGCGGTCGTGCTTGGGGCATCGTCGGCGCGCGAGCGCAACGAGCTTGCGGCGCAGATGTTCCTGCGCGGCCTCTCGGGGGCGCTGACGCCGACGGGACAGACGCTGCTCGACATCAAGGATCTCGATGCCAAGCCCGTCGACATGAGCCCGCTGATCTGCGGCAAGAAGGCCAAGGCCTACATCAAGAAGCGCATGGCCGCGTTCCCGATGGGCCTCAAAGGCAAGCCGAGCTATCTGACCGACAAGATCGAGGGCCCGACCTATATCGCGACCGAGCTCGGTGCGCCGTCGACGACGCCCGTTGCTCCGGGCACGGCGACGACGGCAACGGGCGATGGCGGCCCCGATACGGCGACCGACGACTAGCCCTTCACGATTTCGAAACGCAGGCCGTCGCCGTCATTGTGCGTGACGCAGGCATGGCCATGCTGCGTGCAGTAGAGCGGGATATCAATTTTGGCGATGGGGTCGGTGGCGAGCACGACGAGGCGTGCACCATGCCCCAGCTCACCGAGCCGCTTTTCCATCTTCAGGACCGGCAGCGGGCATTTGAGCCCGCGCGCGTCGAGTGTCGCATCAGCCAAGCAGGATGACCCAATAGACGCCGTAGGGGCTGCCCGCGCTGTAGACCGAGGCGATGCCCGCCTTGGTGGCTGCCTTGTCGAGCAAAGCCGGGGCGTCGGTGGGTGAGTTGCGCCAGCCGGAGAAGGTCTCGGCGAAGGTGAAGTAGCCGGCCGAATAGCGAATATCGAGCGTGCCGGCGGGCTTGGCCGGCTGCTTGCCGGAATTCATGTATTGCGTCGCGAGCTGCTGCGCCTGGGTGTCGAGCGAGGCGTCCTCGGTCAGGGGCGCGGAGCCGCTTGTCGTGCGGAAGCCGTTCACGATGCCCAGCGCTTCGGCGCGATTGAGCTGCGCGCCGGGTATGTCCATGCGCTGCGCCAGGCCCGGCGACAGCGCACCGCCGCTCGAACAGGCCGCAAGGCTCGCCACGAGGGCGATGGGAAGGGCGGCACGGGCAAGAGCGGACAGCATGGGCAGGAGTATCCTCGGATGGAACGGGCGAGCGGCGCTTGTCACGTCCAATTGCGGCATTGATCGGGCTCCTCAATGCCGGAAAGCATGGGGACCGATCAACCGTGTCGTGCGCGTTGTCCCCCGCGGCCCCTTGCCCGGACCGACTCTGCCGGGCGGAAAATTTTTCGGCCGCAGCAACTTTGACGACCGATCAATATTAATTCGCCGAACGGCAGTTCTGCCGACGGAGATCCAGATGAAATATGTGTCAGCCCTTGCGCTGCTCGCAGCGCTTTCTATTTGCGTGCCTGCCTATGCCCAATCGACCAAAGCAACGACATCGAACGCGACGTCGGTGACCGTCAATGCCGACGGAACCAGCGTCGATGCCGGTGCCAATACGAGCGCCAGCGCCAGCGCCGGGACCGACGGGTCGAGCATGTCGGCCTCGGTCAGCGGCGGCGGCGACGTCAGCGCCAGTGCCAGTGCCAGTGCCAGTGCCAGTGCGAGCGCCGGCGACACCAGCTCGGCATCGTCAGCGATGGCGAGCGCATCCTCGGCAGCGGCAACGAGCGAAGACTGCTCGAACGGCGGCCGGCTGCAGACCGGGGCGATCGACAGCGCCGCGCTTGCAGCGGTGACCACGGTCAATGTCGAGCTCGTGTCCAACTGCTCCGGCCTCGCCCCGCTCGACAGCGGCGCGTCGGCCGCGCTTGCGGCCAACAGCCAGGTCGGTCCGGCGGTGCAGGCGGCGGGCGGCGCGGAAATCGTGGGCTACGATATCGACGGCACGACGCTCACGGTCTTTGCCAAAAAGAGCAGCTGAAGCCGCCGCATCCTGTGGTTCCGCATCTTTCGGATGCGGGACCACGCGCGGCAGTGGTGGCCCCGATGAGATTCGAACTCATGACCTTAGGATTAGGAATCCTACGCTCTATCCAGCTGAGCTACGGGACCACACCAGGTGGAATAGCAAAACGGGGCCGAACTGCAACCCAGGCTAACCCTTGGCCGGAGAGTTGGTGCCGGCTTCCTTGACGATGCGATCGCCCACGGCGAACTGCTCCCAGACCTTCTTGCCCACCGTGATGTTGCGCCGGCCGCCCTCGTCGAGCGCGACGACGAGCAAATGCACGTTGTAGGTGCCGCCATCCCCATCCGTGCGTTCGCTCACCGTCTTGTCCGCGACGGTACCGCGGTAGGTGTCTCGCTTGGTCCGCCGGAGGACGAACCAGACGACGACGCCGCACAGAACGACTGCGCCGACGAGCGTAAGGATGACTGCGGTCGTGCCTGACATGCTCAACTGCTCCTATCGAAGAAATTCCGTACAGCATCGCCGGCCGCCGGGACGGGCGGCAATCGATGCGTGCATTCCTGGTCATAGAGCGATCCCCGCAGACGTCCAAGCAACTCTTGCTGCCGGGCCATGCCGACGGTCGGCGCGGCGGACCAGCGACGCAGGCCTGAAGAACCAGGCCGTGGCCGAGTGACGCTGGGCGGTCACAATGCGCGTCGGGGGGCTGCCGCGGATGGGATTTTCGCCGCAATCTGCTGCATGGTTTGCGCTGTGGTCGTCGGGGCCAGGATTTGCTCGTTCGGCAGGCGGTATTTGGGGCAATCGCGGTGGCGATGCTGACGGCTTCCGTGGCCTCGGCCTGCGAGGGGCTGCGCGACGGACCCAAGGGCACGGTCACGCAGATCGTCGACGGCGACACGCTGATGCTCGACAACGGGCTTGTCGTGCGCCTCATCGGCATCCAGGCGCCGCACCTCGGGCTGGGCCGGCCCGGGCTTGATGATTGGCCGAAAGCGGCGGCCAGCAAGCAGGCCCTGAGCGACCTCACGCTCAACAAACCGGTGCTGCTGCGCTATGGCGGGGAACAGAAGGACCGCTACGGGCGGCTTCTCGCGCAGGTGTTCCTGCGCGATACCGCCGGCACCTGGGTGCAGCAGCAGATGCTGCTCGAGGGCATGGCGCGCGTCTATTCCTTCCCCGACAACCGGGCCTGCCTGCCGGATTTGTTCGCCGCCGAGACGCGGGCGCGGACGGGCGGCCTTGGCATCTGGAGCGATCCCTATTACAGGGTGCGGCGCGCCGACCGGCCGGCGGATTTTTCGAGTCTTTCAGGACATTACGAGCTGGTCGAAGGCCGCGTGCTGAAAGCGGACAAGACCGGCGGCCGCGTCTACCTGAATTTCGGCCGCTACTACAAAGAGGATTTTACCGCGGTGATCGACAGCCGGGCGCTGCGCCTGTTCTCCGACGAGCATCTCGATCCGCTCAAGCTCAGCGGCGCGCTGGTGCGCGTGCGCGGCTGGGTCGATCTCGTGGATGGCCCGCGGGTGGCGATCACGCATCCCGAGCAGATCGAGGTCCTGGCGGTCCCATGACAGCAAAGCTGCTGCACCGGCTGGCCGTGATCGGGTTGCTGGCATTGCTCGCCGGCTGCTCGAGCGTGCTCGGCCCCGGCGTGGCGGTGACGCAGACCAACGGGCAGATGGCGCCGCTGGTGTCGGAGACCGGCGAGCCGGACGACGACATCATCGGGGCGCGCGAAAACCCCAAGATCATCGCCTCCTATGGCGGCATCTATTCCGACCGGCCGGCCGAGATCATGCTGGCGCAGATCGTCAGCAAGCTGTTGAGCGCCGCCGACCAGCCCAATACCAAGTTCACCGTCACCATCCTCGACAGTCCCATCGTCAACGCCTTCGCGCTGCCGGGCGGCTACATCTATGTGACGCGCGGCATCCTGGCGCTCGCCAACGACCAGAGCGAGCTGGCGGCGGTGCTGGCCCATGAGATCTCGCACGTCATCCTCAAGCACGCGCAGGCGCGTTCGAACCGCATCAAGACCACGGCGCTGGTCGACAAGGTCGTGTCGGGCGTGTTCGGCGACGATCCCTCGACCGACCAGTCGGCCAACAAGGCGCAGCTCTCGCTCGCCGCCTTCAGCCAGGCACAGGAGCTCGCCGCCGACAAGGAAGGCATCATGATCTCCGGCAAAGCCGGGTTCGACCCCTATGCGGCGAGCCGGTTCCTTGCCGCCATGGGGCGTTTCGCGCAGTACACATCGGGCGACGTCGCCGACCAGGGTGCCGACTTTCTGAGTTCGCACCCCTCGACGCCCGACCGCATCCAGAAAGCGACGCAGATCGCGCAGACGACGTTCGGGGCGCCGGGGACCGGCGCGCAGGACCGGCCAGACTACATGGGCGCGATCGACGGCATGGTCTATGGCGACAGCCCGCAGCAGGGCGCCATCAGCGGCCAGCGTTTCGTCCAGCCCGGCCTCAAATTCACCTTCACCGTGCCGCCGGGCTACAACCTCTCGATGTCGAACGGCGCGGTGGTTGGGGTTGCCGGCGACGGCGAGGCGGTGCGCTTCGACAGCGCCACCGTGCCGGCCAATGTGGCGCTGAGCGACTATCTCAAGTCGGGCTGGATCGCCGGGCTCGACGCCAACACGGTGCAGGAGCAGAACGTCAACGGCTTCGAGACCGCGTCGGGCGTCGCCAAGACCGACCAGTGGAACTTCCGCGTCGAGGTCGTGCGCTACAACGGGCAGGTCTATCGCTTCATCTTTGCGGCGCGGATCGACAGCGAGCTGTTCGCCCGCGGCGCCGACCAGACCATCCACAGCTTCCGCGCCGCGTCTCCCGCGGACGTCGCGCAGGTGCATACGCTCAAGGTCAAGACCGTCACCGCCGGGCCGGTCGACAGCGCGGACTCGCTGGCCCGCAAGATGGGCGGCGTCGCCGATGCGACGAACTTGTTCTACATCCTCAACAACCTCTACCCCGGCGACTCCGTGGTGGCCGGACAGCAATACAAGGTCGTGGTGGTGAACTAGGTCCCCCCGCGGGTGATGACGGCGCGCGAGCGT
>DATMTK010000201.1:0-11893 GCA_035564755.1 Devosia sp.
TACCTTGAGAGCCGCCCATGCGGCTTTGACGGACATGATCGAGAAGGGGAAGGGGTATATCGCCGTGCCGGTCGTCGAGGACGTGGCGACGCTGCAGACAGAGCTACGTTCAGTTGGCGTCATCGCGAGGATTCACGCTCCGGAAAAGATCAACGTTCGCGAAGTCAGGGAACTTACCGGTCTTTCGCAAGATGCCTTTGCCCTGAGATATGGCCTCGACGTGTCTACGCTTCGCAATTGGGAGCAAGGCAGATCGGAGCCGGACGCAGCGGCAACGACGCTACTCTGGACAATCGCCAGAAATCCGTTGGCCGTCGAAAAATCCATCGACATGGAAGAGGCGTATCTGGCACCTACACCATAGATTTTAAGCACGCCAGGTATGTGAGAACCGACAGACGACCCCTGGAACGAAGAGGCTGACGAGGACTTCAAGCGCGAGCTCAAACGTCGCCAGGGGCTGAAGCCGCCTTGTTAGGCTGACGCTTGAAATCCTCGTCTCGACCAGTACGGTTGCCATTGGCCCCGGTGCTCGTCTTTTCTGTGCCGCCTGTCGTTCCCCGATCTTCGATAATAGGGTCGATGTCCACCGCGCCATTGCTTCCAAGGGTCCTGGATGACCGACATTGGCGGATTTTCATTACCGAAATTGACGGACACTCGTTGCCAACTGCGATTCTGCCTCCCGAAGTACCCCAGCCTTCGCGGGCTTCTCTTGGAGGGCCAGGCTCCAGATATTGACGGACTCTTACACCTCCAGATGGCGAGCCAACGGCGCCCGGCTTGACGCCGAACCGTAACGTACGGTACGGTCATGCATGGCCGCCGGGAGACGGAGCGCGGGTTCCTCATCAGGCGGCCGGGCAGTGGAGCTCTTGCAGTGACGGTCGCGATCCGGCCCGCCTCCGAGACATTCACGCCGCGGCAGCAGGCGGTGCTGACGGCGGCCCTCGACCTGTTGGTCGAGGCCGGCGACGGGCTGACGATGACGGCCGTGGCGCGGCGCGCGAGCTGCTCGAAGGAGACGCTCTACAAATGGTTCGGCGATCGTGACGGGCTGCTGACCGCCACGGTGCAGTGGCAGGCGGCCAAGGTGCGGGTGCCGCTGGTCGACCGCCGATCGCTCGATGCGGACTCGCTGCGTGCCAGCCTCCACCAATTCGCGCGCGACCTGTTGGCGACGATCGCGGGGTCGACCTCGGTGGCGCTCAACCGGCTGGCCATCACGCATGCGACCGAGGACAACGGGCTCGGTGCGATCGTCCTCGACAACGGCCGGCTGACCATGGGCAAGCGGCTGAAGCCGCTGCTCGAGGCGGGGCGCGATGCGCGCATGCTCAGATTCGACAATTCCGAAACGGCGTTCCGGACGTTTTTCGGACTGGTGCTCCGCGACGTGCAGATCCGGTTGCTGCTCGGCGACAAGCTGTCGCTTTCGACCAAAGAGATCGAGGCGGACGCTGAGCGGGCGACCGAGCAGTTCCTGGCGCTCTATGGGGTGAGACCGAAGTGATGCCCGCTGCGGCTGCGGCGATGGGCAACGAAACAGGGGGCCCCGCCTGCGCGGGGATGACCCGGTGAGTGAATGGCTCGAGCGAGCCAAACAACAGGTGGCCGAAACGGCCGACGCAAACAGGGGAGACTTCCATGCGTGTGTTCTATGATCGCGATGCCGATCTCAACATCATCAAATCCAAGAAGGTCGCGATCGTCGGCTATGGCAGCCAGGGCCATGCGCACACGCTGAATCTGCGCGACAGCGGCGTCAAGGATGTGGTGTCGGCGCTGCGGCCGGGCGGCGCGTCGGCCAAGAAGGCCGGAGGCGAAGGCCTCAAGGTGATGTCGATCGCCGATGCCGCCAAGTGGGCCGACGTGATCATGATGCTGGTGCCGGACGAGCTGCAGGCCGACATCTATAAAAAGGACATCGAGCCCAATATCCGCGACGGCGCCGCGATTGCCTTCGCGCATGGCCTCAACATCCACTTCAACCTCATCGAAGTGAAGCCGACGGTCGACGTGATCATGATCGCGCCGAAGGGGCCGGGCCACACGGTGCGCGGCGAATTCCTCAAGGGCGGCGGCGTGCCGTGCCTGATCGCGGTGCAGAACGACGCCTCGGGCAACGCGCACGATATCGCGCTGGCCTATGCCTCGGCGATCGGCGGCGGCCGCTCGGGCGTGATCGAAACGACGTTCCGCGAGGAATGCGAGACCGACCTGTTCGGCGAGCAGGTGGTGCTGTGCGGCGGCCTGGTCGAGCTGATCCGCGCCGGCTTCGAGACACTGGTCGAAGCGGGCTATGCACCCGAGATGGCGTATTTCGAGTGCCTGCACGAAGTGAAGCTGATCGTCGACCTGATCTATCAGGGCGGCATCGCCAACATGAACTATTCGATCTCGAACACCGCCGAGTGGGGCGAGTACGTGTCGGGTCCGCGCATCATCACGTCCGACACCAAGGCGGAGATGAAGCGGGTGCTCAAGGACATTCAGTCCGGCAAGTTCACCAGCGAGTGGATGCAGGAATACAAGGCCGGCGGTTCGCGCTTCAAGGCGACCCGGCGGCTGGCCGACGAGCACCAGATCGAGGAAGTGGGCGAGAAGCTGCGCGGCATGATGCCGTGGATCAAGGCCGGCGCGCTGGTGGACAAGAGCAAGAACTGATCCCGCCTTGATCCACGGATCAAGGGTTGCGCGCTGGCGCGCCGCCGCGATCAAGGCCGGCGCGCTGGTGGACAAGAGCAAGAACTGAGCCCGCCTTGATCCACGGATCAAGGGTTGCGCGCTGGCGCGCCGCTGCGATCAAGGCCGGCGCGCTGGTGGACAAGAGCAAGAACCAGCGGCTCGCACGCTCATCGAGCGGCCGGAAAAGCGAAGGGCTCCGAGGTCATCGGAGCCCTTCAGCATTTGGAGGCCTCGGTTCGAGGCTTATTCATGCGAGCGGATGGTCCGGCCGCGGGTCGGGCCCATCATCTGATAGACGTCGGAACGGGTGAGGCCGATATCGGCCAGCATGCGATCATCGAGAGACATCAGGCTGGAGAGGGCGCGGCGCTTTTCCGACCGGCGGAAAAGAGTGGAAAGCAGGGTCATTGTTGTCGTCCTGGCGGAGGGAAATGAACGCCAGTGCGGCGTTCGGTGGCGGGCTTATGGCGCGCAAAAAATGAACCTCTTGTGAATGGGCGTGCGGACTGGATAACAGGCCATTAACGCCGGATGGCAGGCCGGCCACGGCGTGCTAGAAGCGGCGCCGGACGCGGGGGAAACCGACAATGGCCAAAGAGGACGATATCCGGCTCATCATCGCGCAGGAAAAGGCGCTGGTGCTGCCGGTGTTCAACGAAGACATCGCCTGGGCGCTGGGTGTTGCGTTGCGCGAGCGCGGGGTCCGGGAGAAGCTCGGCATCGCCATCGAGATCCGGACCGGCGAGCGGGCGCTGTTCTATAGCGCGCTCGCGGGAACCACCGCCGACAACGGCAACTGGCTGCGGCGCAAATCCAACGTCGTGCACCGGATGAGCAAGGCGACGTATCGCGTGGTGCTCGAGCACAGCGAGCCGCAGCCCTATTTCGGGCCGCGACGCGGGCTCGACAATATGGATTTCGTGCTGGCCGGCGGCGGCTTTCCGATCTGGGTGAAGACCGCCGGGATGATCGGCTCGATCTGCGTGTCGGGGCTGCACGAGCGCGACGACCACCGGCTGGTGGTTGACGCTTTGTGCGATCACCTCGGTGCCGACAAGAAAGCGCTCACCTTGCCGCCGCTTTAGCGCCGCCTTCGCTTGACAGCGTCGGGGAAGGCCCGCATGGGCAGGGTCGCCCTGGAGCGTCATCCATGAAACTCGATTATCTGCTGCTGGACGTGTTCACGCGCGAACGCCTGCGCGGCAATCCGCTTGCCGTCGTGCTCAGGGCCGACGGCCTGCTCGACGACCAGATGCAGAAGATCGCCGCCGAGTTCAACCTCAGCGAGACGGTGTTTCTCACCAAGCCCAAGGCCGAGCGGCACGCTGCCGGCGTGCGTATCTTCACGCCGAACGTCGAGCTGCCGTTCGCCGGCCATCCGACGGTGGGGGCAGCGGTGGCGCTCGGGCTCGAGGCCAAGACGACGGCGATCCGCATCGAAGAAAAGATCGGGGTCATCACCTGCGTGATCGAGCGGATCGACAAGGCCCGCGGCAACGCGCGCTTCGCGCTGCCCCACCTGCCGGAGCGACTCGGGAACGCACCGGACAAGGTGCAGACGGCGCTGGCGCTGGGGCTCGAGCCTGAGGATATCGGCTGCGGGCTCTACCAGCCGGGCGTGTGGTCGGCGGGGGTGGTCTTCTACTGCATTCCGGTGCGGTCGGCGGCGGTGCTCAAGCGGATCAAGCCGGAGCGGCACGGCTGGCCCGAGATTTTTCCGCTCGGGCACAACTCGGTCTACGTCTACACCGAGACGCCGGACGAGGATGGCATCGACTATGCGGCGCGGATGTTCTCGCCGGGCATGGGGCTGGGTGAGGATCCGGCGACAGGATCGGCAGCGGCGGCCCTGATCGGCGAGCTGGCAGGGCAGGCGTCGAGCGGCCAGACGGAGTACGTGATCCGGCAGGGCGCGGAGATCGGTCGGCTGAGCCTGATCACCGTGCAGATCCGCAAGGATGGCGATACGCTGACCCATGGCGGTATCGGCGGCGATGCGGTGATCGTGGGGCAGGGCAGTCTGGAACTGGATGACTAGATTGTACTGACAGATATTGAAATCTGTTACTCGATGGCCTAGATGGAGGGTGCCCTGAGACAAGGAGACCCCTCATGGAACTGCATTCAATCGGAAGAACCGGCCCGCAAACCTCGCGCTTAGGGCTCGGCGCAATGGGCATGTCCGATGCCTATGGGCCCACGGACCGTGCCGAGAGCATCGCCACCCTCCACGCCGCCCTCGAGGCGGGCATCAATCTCATCGATACCGGCGATTTCTACGGCATGGGCCACAACGAAATGCTCATTGCCGAGGCGCTCAAAGGCCGGCGCCGCGAGGACTATGTGCTCAGCGTCAAGTTCGGTGCACTGCGGGGGCCGGACAATAGCTGGGGCGGGAACGATACGCGGCCGGCGGCGGTCAGGAACTTCCTCGGCTATTCGCTGAAGCGGCTCGGCGTCGACTACATCGACATCTACCGGCCGGCGCGCCTCGATGCGAATGTGCCGATCGAGGAGACGGTAGGCGCCATCGCCGACATGATCAAAGCGGGATATGTCCGGCACATTGGTCTCAGCGAAGTGGGCGCTGCGACGATCAGGCGAGCGGCAAAGGTCGCGCCGATTGCAGACCTGCAGATCGAATATTCGCTGATTTCGCGTGGCGTCGAGGACGAGATCCTGCCCACGCTGCGCGAACTCGGCATCGGCATGACGGCCTATGGCGTCCTGAGCCGCGGGCTGATCGGCGGGCACTGGACCGCGCAGGGCGGCAACCGGGGCGACTACCGCTCGAACCTGCCGCGCTTTGCGGGAGAAGATGGCGCCCACAATCTGGCGATGGTCGAGGCGCTGCGCGCCGTGGCCGACGGCAAGGGCGTCAGCGTCGCCCAGCTCGCCATCGCCTGGGTCATGGCGCAGGGCCGCGATATCGTGCCGCTAGTGGGGGCACGCACGCGCACGCGGTTGACGGAAGCGCTCGGCGCACTGCAAATCACGCTGACGCCCGAGGATGTCGCCGCCATCGAGACGGCGATGCCCAAGGGGGCGGCGCGCGGGGATCGCTACATGCCGCAGCAGATGGCGCATCTCGACAGCGAGCGGCGCACGGGAGCCTGATTGAACGACGTTCTGACGCGACAGAGGATCATCGAGGCGGCGGAGGATGTGTTCCGCCGCTTCGGCTCGCAAAAGACCAACGTGGTGGACGTCGCGCGCGAGCTCGGCGTGAGCCATGGCTCGGTCTACCGGCATTTCGACAGCAAGGCAGCCTTGCGCGATGCAGTCGTGGAGGGATGGCTCAGGAAGGTGAGCGATCCGCTGCAAAAGATCGCCGAGTCCAATGCGCCGCCCGAGCAAAGGCTGCGTGCTTGGTTCGACACGCTGCGCAGAATCAAGCGCAGGAAGATCGACACCGATCCGCACCTCTTCAACGTGACCCGGGAAATCTTCAGCGAGACACGCGGCGTGGTGAAGGACCATATCCAGATGCTCATCGCGCAGTTGGAGCGCATCATCGGCGACGGTGTCGCCGCCGGAGTGTTCAGCAGCGACGATCCGGCAGCGACGGCCAGTGCGATGTTCGACGCGATGGCGCGCTTCCACGACCCGGCGCATGCCGGAGAATGGAACGAGGCGGGCAACGACGCAGCGTTCGAACGGGTCTATGCGCTGTTGAAGGCCGGGCTCACACGCTGAGCGGCCGCTCCATGAAGACGATGCGGTAGCCGCCGGGTGCATCGTGCTCGCCGGTCTCGATGAAGCCGAGATGGGCGTAGATCGCGCGGTTCCTGGTCATCGCGGCGTTGGTGTAGAGGGTGAGCCTGGACTTGCCCTCGCGGCGGGCCGTGGACTCGGCAAAACCGAGCAGTTGGCGCAACAGGCCGCGGCCCTGCGCATCGGGGTGCACGGCGAGATTGAAGATGTGCACGGCCTCGGGTTGCACCGTCATGGTCAGGACCGCGAGGAGCGTGCCGCCATCGTCGATGACGAACAGCTCACCATTGTCGAGCCGTGCCTGCTGGTCGTCGTCCATGGGGCGCGGCCGCCGGCCGAGAATTGGGACGTAGTGACGGTAGGCGGCGTCGATCAGCGCAACGACAGCGGGAATGTCCGCGGATTTGGCGGGGCGAAGACTGGGCATTCGTCTTTTCGTGGGGCGCGATGGCCGCTAGGGTACGAGTCGGGACTTTGGGGAGGTTCGCATGGACATTGTCAACAATCTGCTGTTCTGGCTGCACCTGGTGTCGCTTGCGCTGGGTGGAGTGGGAGCGTTCGGCATTCCCGTGGTGGGAAGCATGATGCCGATGGCGAGCGCCGAAACGCGGCCAACGCTGTTCAAGGCGGCACATGGACTATCGAGGGTGAGCCGGATCGGTCTTGCCGGATTGATCATCACCGGACCGCTGCTGGTCTGGCTGAAGTTCGGCGGCACCGCAGGGTTTACCGCCTGGTTCTGGGCCAAGATGATCCTCGTCGTCCTGCTGATCATTGTGATCATCTGGGCCGGCATGAATGCGAAGCGGGCCGAAGGCGGAGATATTTCCGCGGCAAAGCGGGCGCCGATGATCGGTGGCCTTGCGATGCTCGTGCTGCTCGGTGTCGTCCTGTGCGCCGTATTCGCCTTCAACTAGAATGAGTTAGCGCGGGGCGCTTGCCAAAGCCGGGCGATTCACGCAGTATTGTGAATAGTCAGGAACCCAGCAGATGCAGCGCGCCCGCGCCATTGCCATTGCTCAGGCGGAACAGCAGGCCCAACAGGCCCGGCTGCTGCTTGCTACTGGCCTGCTGCTGCTTCCGGCCCTTCTGCTCCTCCTTCTTATCAGCCCCTGAGTACCGGCGGCTCGCGCAAAGCGGGCGGGTGGTCAGGGGACGCAACCGAAGAGCCGAACACAGTTTTGTCCGGCCGCGAGGGCATGATCGAAAGCTGCCCCGGCCGTTGGATAGGAAGACCAGGATGAGCACCCAGACCGACAGCAACAAGGACCGCGTCTATATCTTCGATACGACGCTGCGCGACGGCGAGCAGAGCCCGGGCGCGACGATGACGCTCGAAGAAAAGCTGCAGGTCGCCGAGGCGCTCGACGAGATGGGCGTCGACATCATCGAGGCAGGCTTTCCGATTGCCAGCATCGGCGATTTCGAGGCGGTCGCCGAGGTGGCGCGGCGCAGCAAGAATTCGGTGATCGCCGGGCTGGCGCGCGCCATTCCCGCCGACATCGCCCGCGCCGCGGAGGCGGTCCGGCACGCGCCGCAGGGTCGCATCCATACCTTCGTTTCGACCTCGCCGATCCATCTGGCACACCAGATGAAAAAGACCCAGGAGGAGGTGCTCGAGATCATCACCGCGACGGTGACACAGGCACGCAACCTCATCGACAATATCGAGTGGAGCGCCATGGATGCGACGCGCACACCGATCGACTACCTCAAGCGCTGCTGCGAGCTCGCGATCAAGGCCGGCGCCACGACGATCAACATTCCCGACACCGTCGGCTATGCGGTGCCCGAGGAGTACTACGCGCTGATCAAGGCGCTGCGCGAGGGCGTACCGGGCGGCGACAAGGTGATCTGGTCGACGCACTGCCACAACGACCTCGGCATGGCGGTGGCCAATTCGCTGGCCGGCGTGCGTGCCGGCGCCCGGCAGGTCGAGTGCACGATCAACGGGCTGGGCGAACGGGCCGGCAACGCGGCGCTCGAGGAAGTCGTGATGGCGCTGCGCACACGGGCCGATGCGATGCCGTACCATACCGGGATCGACTCGACGCATCTGAGCCGAGTGAGCAAGCTGGTGTCGGCGGCCTCGAATTTCCCGGTGCAGTACAACAAGGCGATCGTGGGCAAGAACGCCTTCGCCCATGAGAGCGGCATCCACCAGGACGGCATGCTGAAAAATGCCGAGACGTACGAGATCATGACGCCGGCGTCGGTCGGGCTCAAAGAGACGACGCTGGTGATGGGCAAGCATTCGGGCCGCGCCGCGTTCAAGGACAAGCTGCGCGAGCTCGGCTACGAGCTGGGCGACAACCAGTTCCAGGAGGCGTTCGTGCGCTTCAAGGATCTGGCCGACCGCAAGAAGCACATCTACGACGCCGACATCGTGGCGCTGGTCGATGACGAAGCCGGCTCGGCCGACGACCGGATCAAGCTGGTCTCGATGGAGGTGGTCAGCAAGACCGGCGGCACGCATCGGTGCGAGATGGTGGTGACGATCGACGGACGCGAGGTGCGGGTGACGCACGAGGGCACCGGGTCCGTGGACGCGATCTTCACGGCCATCAAGGAGGCGGTGGGGCAGTGGCCACATCTGGTGCTCTACGCGGTCGACGGCGTCACCGGCGGTACCGATGCGCAGGCGAGCGCCCATGTGCGGCTCGAGCTCAACGGCCGGATCGCCTCGGGCAATGCGGCCGAGCCCGATACGCTTGTCGCGTCGGCCCGCGCCTACCTCAACGCCATCAACCGGCTGATGATCGAGCGTGGCGGGGCGGCGCAGGGCGCGATGGAAAGCGCGGCGAGCTGAGACGATGGCGCCCTATCCCGCAAACGACCTCAAGCGGAAGCTGAGGGCAGGGCAGCCTGCGCTCGGCTTCTGGCTCAGCCTCAATAGCCTCGCCGTCACCGAGATGGCGGCGGGCGCCGGGTGGGACTGGCTGCTGCTCGATATGGAGCATGTCGTGTATGACCCCGAGACGGTCGAGCGGCACCTGCTCGCGGCGTACCATGGCGGGCCGGCCGAGCTGGTGGTGCGCATCCCCAGCATCGATCCGGTGCTGGTGAAACGGCTGCTCGACGCCGGCGTGCGCAGCTACATGTTCCCGTTCGTGCAGACGGTGGAGGACGCAAAGCTGGCGGTCGCGTCGACGCGATATCCGCCGGCGGGCATCCGCGGGTTCTCCGGCGCGACGCGGGCCAATCATTACGGGCAGGACGCGGACTATCTCGCCAAATATGCCGAGGACATCTGCGTCATCGCCCAGATCGAGACGCCGGAAGCGGTGTCCCACATTCCCGCCTACGGCAAGGTCGACGGGATCGACGCGATGCTGATCGGCGCCAACGACCTCGCCGCCAACATGGGACATCTGGGCAATACCAAGCACCCGGATGTCGTCGCCACGATCAGCCAGGCGGGCCGCGCCATCCGCGCGACCGGCAGGGCCTCCGGCTTCCAGTTCTTCGACGAGCGGGCGCAGGCGCTGCTGAAAGAGGGATTTACCCTGGCAGCGGTGGCCGGCGACCTCAACAGCCTGAAGCTGGCGATGGCCGAGCGCCGCGGCGAATTCGGCTCGCCGTGACCGCTATTTCCCGTCGCCGAGCTCGGGCGTCTGGGCATGGCTCTGGGCGACGTGCGGGTCGGTTGCTTCCTTGACTTCGGCGACACCGCCATCGCCCGCCGCAAGCATCCTGTTGATGCCGAGCTTGACCGCCTCGGTCAGGTCGCGCAGGGCCACGCGGTAGTCCGGGGTGGAGACCCAGGAGCGCACCTGGAGCGTGACGGTATCGGTGCCGAAGCCATCGACAAAGGCGGTGGGCGCCGGGTCGGGCAGGACGCGCTTGTCGCGTCCGACGATGTCCAGCAGCGCCTGCCGGGCGCGGTTGATGTTGGCCTTGTCGGGGATGGTGACCTTTACGTCGATGCGGCGGCGCGGCTCGCGGCTGTGATTGGTAATGGCGCCGTTCCAGAGCTTGTTGTTGTTGGTGAAGATGAAGAGGCCGCTGGTCGAGCGCAGGCGGGTGCCGAACAGGCCGATCTCCACCACGACCCCTTCAACGCCGTCGCCAGTGATGTACTCGCCGACCGCGATGGGGCGGATCCAGGCCAGCATGATGCCGGCGGCGACGTTACTCAGAGTATTCTGCAGCGACAGGGCGAGAGCCAGCGACGCCGTGCCCAGGACGGTGAGGATCGAGGCCGAGGGCACGCCGATGAACCCCAGCGCGGTAATCAACGCCACGATGAGGATGCCGTAGCGCACCGCCTGACCCAGCAGCGGCGCCAGCGTGGTCATCGGGCCGGTGCGGACGCGCGGCAGCCATTGCCGCACGGTGTGTTGCCCGAGGCGGGCCAGGAACCAGCCGATGCCGAGGGTGACGATCGCGGCGAGGATCGGGAGCAGGAAACCGGTCCAAGCCGCCGGATTTTCGAGCGAAAGTGGAATGTTCATCGCGGGGCGCGGCCGGGATTGTTGACGCTGTTACAGCCTTCAATGCCGCAAGCCGGAGAAAGTGCCAAGGGCTGCTGGACAGGCCGGGGTGCCTCTGGTAGTCACCCGCCCGGACCGGGTGCGTAGCTCAGATGGTAGAGCAGCTGACTCTTAATCAGCGGGTCCACGGTTCGAGTCCGTGCGCACCCACCAATCCCCGAATTTTCGGTCTGATGAGCCTCACGACGGTTAACGGGCGTTAACCCGAATCCGGCAGGCTGGATGGGTGACCATGTCGTCCACCACCCTGCTGGCTTCGGCGGCTGCGGCAGCGCGCATTGCGCTGGCGGAGGCGGTGGTGCTCAAGGTCGGGCAAGTGCTGCAGGCCATCGTTGCCGCGACGGACAGCGCCGGCGTGACGACGCTCAAGCTCGGCAGCCAGACCGTGGAGGCGCAATTGCCGCAGCCGCTGCCGCCGGGCACAACGCTGCAGTTGCAGGTGAAGGTCGGCGGAGCAACGCCGCAGCTTGCCATCGTCGGCCAGACGCCGCCCGCCGTGGCGGGAGCTGCGGCTCCGGCTCGTGGGGTCGCGGCGTCGGTGCCGCCAATGCCGCAGGGGGCGGTGCCTTTGGGGCTCGAGCAGATGCCAGAGCCAAAGGCCGCGCCCGCTGTCGTCGGTATGCGTCTCGCGCCGGCCAGCGCGACAACGCCGCAGATTCCCGCGCCGCAGATCGTTGAGTCCGTTCAGCCACTTGCCGTGCTGGGCTCAGATGCTGAATCCGCGGCGAGGCCGGCCCCCGTCGCGCCATCGGCGCAGCCCCTAACGTTCGTGGCCACACCGGTGGCCGAGGTGCCGCCGCTTGGGGGAGCGGCAGGGGCGCAAGTGGCGGGTGCGGTGTCTGCCGTGACCAATTCGCCGGCACTGCCGGTTCCGGATTTCGACGGCGTAACAGCCGCCGCGCCTTTTGCGGCAGCACCCGCACAGCTCGAGGAAACGGTCGCGGTCCCGCCGAGTGTCAGCCTGCCGATGCCGACATCGGCGCTGGACCTTTCGTCCG